>JANLWJ010000331.1:0-2514 GCA_031364455.1 Actinomycetes bacterium
CGGTCTACGCGCTCTTCATCGGTGATGCCGGCATGCCAGGCATGACAATGGACGTCACCTTCACCGCGTCCGGGAGCGAGGAGATCTACCTCGAGGTCGCCTCTGTGGTAACGGTGTTCATCGTCGCCGGTCGCTACCTCGAGCGGCGTGCCAAGCAGCAGTCTGGTGCGGCTCTGCGCGCCCTCCTCAGCCTCGGCGCCAAGGATGTTGCCGTCCTCCGTGATGGCACCGAGTCGCGTATCCCGATCGAACAGCTTGCTGTCGGGGATCTGTTTGTCGTGCGGCCGGGGGAACAGATTGCCACCGACGGGGTGGTGGTCGAGGGTTCGTCAGCCGTCGATACATCGATGCTGACCGGTGAGAGCGTGCCGGTCGAGGTCGGCACCGACGACGGCGTGGTCGGCGCGACTGTGAACGTCGGTGGCCGTCTGGTCGTGCGCGCCACCAGGGTCGGTGCCGACACCCAGCTCGCGCAGATGGCTGCCCTGGTCTCTGCGGCTCAGGCCGGCAAAGCCCCCGTCCAGCGCCTCGCCGACCGAGTTGCGGCCATCTTCGTGCCGGTCGTCATCGCCATTGCCGCCGCCACCTGGGTCGGTTGGTACCTGGCCACCGGATCCACATCGGAGGCGTTCACCTCCGCCGTTGCCGTCCTGATCATCGCCTGCCCGTGTGCCCTCGGCCTTGCAACTCCAACGGCGCTCCTGGTTGGAACCGGCCGCGGCGCCCAGCTCGGCATCGTGATCCGGGGCCCGGAGATCTTGGAGTCGACGCGCAGCATCGACACGATCATTCTTGACAAGACCGGAACGGTCACCACCGGTCGGATGTCCGTCACCGACGTCGTTCCGATCGATGGAACTGACCGGTCAGAGCTACTCCGCATTGCAGGGGCCTTAGAGGACGCCTCCGAACACCCGGTCGCCAGAGCGATCGCGGCCAACGCTCGTGAGGTGATCGGTCAACTTCCTGAAGTCGAGGGATTCGCCAACCACGGTGGCCGGGGCGTCATCGGGGTGGTCGATGGCCATGCTGTCGTTGTCGGCCGGGCGGCGTGGATGGCGGACTGGAGCCTGACCGTGCCTGCCGAACTGGCTCCCGGCATCGAACACGCACAGGACCGCGGCGCCTCTATCGCCGTCGTCGCCTGGGATGGCGAGGTGCGCGGCTTCGTAGCCGTCAGCGACACCGTCAAGCCCACCAGTGCCGAAGCCATCGCGGAGCTACGCCGACTTGGGCTCGAACCGATCCTGCTCACCGGCGACCATGCCACCACTGCCGCAGCTGTCGCGTCCGAGGTCGGTATCGACCGGGTGGTCGCCGAAGTCTTCCCCGAGGGAAAGGTCGACGAGGTCCGTCGCCTGCAACAGCAGGGCCGGGTCGTTGCCATGGTCGGTGACGGCGTCAACGACGCTCCAGCACTCGCGACGGCCGACCTAGGGCTCGCGATGGGCACTGGGACCGACGCGGCCATGCAGGCCAGCGACCTGACGCTCGTTCGCGGTGACCTACGCGCCGCACCCGACGCGATCAAGCTCTCTCGCAGGGTCTTGGCGACAATCAAAGGCAACCTGTTCTGGGCCTTTGCCTACAACGTCGCAGCGATCCCCCTGGCAGCTGCTGGTCTACTGAACCCGATCATCGCCGGCCTGGCCATGGCGGCGTCCAGCCTGTTCGTGATGGGAAACTCCCTAAGACTGAAGACCTTCACCCCCTAACCCCCTCGGGTGCAACGTCACGTTGCGTTCAAATGACGTAGCCAACTCAATAGTCATCAGTCCACACCCACGAGAGTGTGGACCGATGACTACCTCATTCCCTCCAAATGACGGACGCAACGAGACGTTGCACCCCAAGCGGGTTAGCCGGGCTTGGGTGCCCCGGGTCGCGCATAGCGCACCCACGTGATGACTACTCCGCCGACTGCATAGGCGACGCCGAGGGAGAAGAACAACTTCGGCTCGGACGCGGCCAGGATCGCACCGAAGAAGAACGGCCCAAACGCTGCGATCGCTCCGGTCCAGCCGATGACGCCGCCAGCCTGACGGCGTTCGAAGATCATCGGCATCTGCTTGAACGTCGATGCGTTTCCAATTCCGGCGAACAAGAAGATCGCCAGCATCCCCCAGAGGAAGTGCGTGAAGTCGGCCTGGAGCGCCTCGGCCCCGGCAGCCGGATCCGGGGTGAGGGTCGTGATCGTGTACGAGATCGTGGCAACGAGACCGATCCCGGAGATGAGCGTCCAGATCGCGCCTCCCATCTTGTCGGTCAACGGGCTGAACACCACCCGCGCTGCAGCGCCGATCAAGGGACCGAGCCACACATACTTGATCGGGTTCGGAACCGAGTAACCCTCGATCAGCAACTGGGTAGACCCATCCGCGAGCGTCTCGACGATGGCGGTGTTTCCTGCCCCGTAGAGGTTCTTGAGCAATAGCCCAAACTGCGCGCTCAGGCCGGCGAACGTACCGAACGTCATCACGTACAGGTACGTCATCCACCAGGTGTCCTGGTTGC
>JANLWJ010000421.1:0-10540 GCA_031364455.1 Actinomycetes bacterium
TGGTACAGCGCCGCTGATGCGACCTGCTACAACGGATTCGCGACGACCATCAACTTCGACTTCGCCAGTGCGAACGTAGTACTTCCGTCGAAGGTGATCTACGACGTCTCGTACGACACAACCCACTACGGCAGTCCGGCGATCGGCGATGCCGCGTCCTGTTACACCGAGCCGGGTGGCTGCGGGTACGACTCGCTGAATGTCGGAGCCTTCTCAACGACACCCACTGCCGGTACCGACGATGACCCTGCTGGCGTGTTCCTGAACTCGTCGAGCGCCGGTTCCTACTGCGACAGCGGAACCGGGGGCACCGGAACGTTCCGGCTCGACACGCCCTGCTGGTTGGAAGACGGCCAGGGCTACAACCCGCTTGTGCAGTTCAACGCGACCGTCCCAGAGACTCTCGGCGCATGCTTGGTTGACCACAACGTCTCGACCAAGACCGACACCCTCCTCAGTGATTGCACCACCGACCAAACCATCGTCGTTCCCAATGGATGGACGCTGGACGGTGCCGGGTACAAGATCATCGGCGTAGACCCGGCTGGCGATCACTTCGTCGGCGCAGTCGTTCAAGCTGGGGCCGGTTCAGACAAGGTTTCTGTCAAGAACCTCAAGGTCACGGTCATGAACTTGATCGACGTGTGTGATGCGGGGAACGCACGGCTGCGCGGCATCCTGTTCGATGGAGTGGGTGGCACGATCACCAACAACCAAGTCACCGGGATCAAGCAGGGCACGAATAGCGGATGCCAAGAAGGCAATGGCATCGACGTCCGAAACACCCCCTACGCGAAGGGCGGGGCGGATCTGGCCACGACCATCACCGGCAACGTCGTGAGCGGCTATCAAAAGACCGGCATCCTGGCCGCAGGGTCAGTGGCTGCCACGATCAAGGGCAACTCGATGACCGGTTTTGGTCCCGTCAATTTCATCGCACAAAACGGGATCCAGGTCAGTGACGCGGCGTCGGCCGTGGTCAAGGGAAACTCATCGACGGCAAACAACTACACGCCGGCGTCCTACGTCTCGTGTGGTTTCTTGATCTATAAGGCCGACGGTGTGAGCGCATCGGGAAACAACTTCTATGGCAACGAGCGCAACCAGTGCAACTTCGGCAAGGGTGGCGGAACCTTCAACCCGGCCCCGTAACTGCACGTCGCGCATTTCGGAGGGCTGGCGCCGTGGCGCCAGCCCTCCGTCGCGTATTCGGCCCGAGCAAGCGTCCCCGAGCGCGCGGTGACCTACCGGCGGGCATCGATCCTGCAGGGGCCTGAAGGGCGGCCTATGCACAGAAGTACGAGAGTGACATAAAGCTTGCTTTATGACACGGATTGCCACGTTTGACAGCAAAATCTCGCGGGAAAGGGGGCAACCGTCCCGGCCGAGGTTCGCCGCGCTCTGGGGGTGACTCCTGGTGACCGCATTCAGTTTGTCGTGGACCGCGACGACGTCCGCGTCGTCACGGGGCGGGCTCTGACCATCGAGACCTGGGCCAACAACCACGGTCGCGATGCCGGTGACTCCTCCGAGGACGTGCGCGCGGCCCGCACCGAAGACAACCTCACCGCGGACGATAAATGGGCCTCGATCGCTGAGTCCGAGTCCGAGCCCGACGCACGCCCGGACGAGGAGGTCGAGGCGGAGCTCCTCGCGCCCTTAGGCCTGAAGTAAGTGACTCAGCTGCTCGCGGTCGACTCATCGGTCCTGTTGACCTGGATCCTGCAGGAGCGCCGTTGGCAGCTGGTCGAGCGCCTGCTGAGCAATGCCGAGGTCGATGTGGTGCTTCCCGACCCCGGGCTCACTGAGGTGGTCTCGATCGCGCGGAGGGAGGGCAACTCCAGCTCACCCCCAGCAGATCGGCGTTGCCCTGGCGGCTCGGGGAGTTCGTTTTGCGGCGCTTGAACCGGGCGACACCCTTCGCGCCGCGGAACTCTTGGAGATCTCGGAGTCGAACCCCGGTCCGGTCAGTGGGCGGTCCGGATGAGCGGCGACGCTGTCGCTCGGTGGCGCCTTGATCCTGTCGGTGGTGGAGCGCCTTGGCTGCCCGGTCTTGAACAGGGACGCCTACTGGAAGATGCTCAGCCAGAATCGGCTCACCACGGCGGTCGTGCACTCCCTGGGGTAGGGGAATTCTGACGCTGCCGACTGAACTTCGCCGCTACCGCTGCTCGGTGACCATCCACGTCGCGCGGCTGGTGCCGATCTGGGTCACGCGCGCGTTCGCCAGCGTGCCACCGGCGTAGACGGCGACGGGACGCGTCTGGGTGTCGTACCCGCCGTAGCCGAGCTGCCCGCTGGAGGAGCTGCCCCAGCAGTAGGGGTATCCCTCAATGCTCAACACGCACACCGAGAGGCCGCCGACCGACACATCGGTGACCGTCACCGCGCTCAGCGCGCCTGACACGTCCACTGCATGCGGCGTCGTGTTGCGCTCAGCGGTCGTCCCATCGCCGAGCGCGCCGAGACTTCCATAACCCCAACAGAAGGCCTTGCCCGCGACGCTGACGGCGCACGTGGTCTTGTCGCCGGCGGACACGTCGACGAGCGACTTTCCGTTCAGGACGCCCGTGGTGTCGACGGCTACCGGTGCGTCGCTGTTGGTGAACGTCGCGTTGCCCAGCTCGCCGTAGAAGTTGTTGCCCCAGCAGTAGACCTTGCCCGATGCCGAGAGGGCGCAGACATGCGAGTAGCCGGCGTCGATCGCGACGAGGTTCTTGCCCTTCAGGACACCGGACGTGGACACGGCCACCGGCACCGATGACGCGCTCATCGCGCCGTTGCCCAGCTGCCCCTGGAACCCGCCGCCCCAGCAGTACGCCTTGCCCGCCGAGTCGAGCGCGCACGTGAAGACGTCACCGGCGCTGATGTCGACGAGCTTCTTGCCCGCAAGAACGCCCGATGTGTCGACGGCGCGCGGCACCTTGCGAGAGGTTGCGTCCCCGTCGCCGATCTGGCCGGCATCGCCGCTACCCCAGCAGTACGCCTTGCCGGCGGTGCTGAGCGCGCAGGTGTGGTATTCGCCCGCGGTGATGTCGTTGAGCGTCACGCCGCTGAGCGCGCCGGAAGTGACGACCGGCTGCGGGCGGTAGTTGGCGCTGAAGCTGCCGATCCCTAGCTGACCTTGCGCTCCGTAGCCCCAGCAGTAGGCGACGCCGGCGCTGGTGAGCGCGCAGGTGTGGATCGCGTCGTCGGTGATCTGCTTGATGGTCTGACCGTCGAGGAGCGTCGGATCGGACGCCACCTTCGTGGGCGTGGTTGCGAAGGCGCCATCGCCCGGAAGGTAGGTGCCGCGCGGCCCCCAGCAGTAGACGCCGCCGCCGATAGTGAGCTCGCAGTTGCCGTTGCCCGTTGCGACGAGGGCGTCCGCGTTGTCGTGGTCGATGTCGCCGGCGCTGGTCTGGACGGGAATCAACGAGCCGTCTAGCACGCCGGTGCCAAGCTGTCCGGCGTTGCCGCGACCCCAGCAGAACGTGGCGTGGTTGCTGGTGACGGCGCACGTGTGGGCGTCGCCGGTGGTGATGCTGATCAGGCCGAAGTTCGTCAGGTTCGCGACCGCAGTGGGGACGAGGTGCGCGTCAGTGGTGCCGTTGCCGAGCTGACCGTCGGAGCCGTCGCCCCAGCAGTACGGGCTGCCGGCGTTGGTGACCAGGCAGGTGTGGCCGAGGCCAGCTGAGATCTCGCGGACTGGCAGCGAGGATCCCGTGTCGGTGACCTTGACCGGGGTCGCCGACTTGCGCGTCTTGCCGTTACCGAGCTGACCTTGTGCTCCGGCTCCCCAGCAGAATGCGGCACCGTTGCTGGCGACTGCGCAGGTGTGGTTGGTGCCGGCGTCGATACTGGTAAGTACTTTTCCGGCGAGGGCGCCGCTGGTGTCGACGGCGACCGGGCGCGCGGCGTCCGACGTGGTGCCGTCGCCGAGCTGGCCCTGCTTGCCGCGTCCCCAGCAGTAGGCCAGGCCGCTGGAGTCGAGCGCGCACGAGTGTTGGCCGCCCGCGGTGATGGTGGTGAGTGTCTTGCCGGCGAGCACGCCGCCGGTGTCGACGGCGGTTGGTGCGTAGACGCTGCGACGCGTGGTGCCGCTGCCGACCTGCCCTTGGTTCGACGCTCCCCAGCAGTACGCGTTGCCGTTGGTGGCGACGGCGCAGGTGTGCTCGGTGCCGGTGCTGATGTCGGTCAGCGTGACGCCGGCGAGCGCGCCGTCGGTGGTGACGGCCGCTGCGCTGGAGGTGTCGTACCTGGTGCCGATGCCGAGCTGACCGCGTCCGGAGTATCCGATGCAGACTGCTTGACCGTTGTCGTCGATGACGCAGGTGTGGCGGCCGGCTCCGCCGGTGCCGAGGGTGGTGATCGAGCGACCGGCCAGGCCCGCCCACACATCGCGGGGAGCGGTCGGCAGCTCGGCGCCGTCGCCCATGAAGACGAGCCCGCCGTCGTCGGTCCACGGTGTGTTCGTTGCGGACGCAGGCGTGATGGTGAAGGCCGCGGTGGCGACGGTGATGGTGGTCGCCACGAGGGCGAGCGCACGGGGCAGGCGCACGGATCCCCCCTGGGTCGGCGTGTGCGTCTGGGGACGGTAACCCGGGAGGCCTTGGTGGCGCCGGGCTTTGGGCAGAAGACCGCCCGGTGAGAGGCACTCTGTGTCGGCGCGCGGTGACTGCGCGCCCAGTGGCCGGGAGTAGTTGAGGCGTCACCGGCTGGCACACCTCGTCATTCAGTCAAGAAAGGCGACTTCTTTGGTTGGGCCCTACGACTCAGCGCGGTAGTGTGAGCCCGAGGTATTCCTTCCAGTGGGTTCGGTCAATCGCGTTCAACGCGGAGGCTGACAGCGCCACTCTGGTGCACCTGTCAGTGAGATCGAAGCGATCGAAGTCAACGGGGAAGTGAAAACAGTGCAAGGCAAATATGTCCGCAGGTTGGCGCCACTGGTGGTGCTCGCGGCGATTCTGCCCGCCCTATGGGTCCAAGGCCCGCAAGCCGCGACAGCCGAAGAGCCGCCGGTCGTACCGACCACGACCATCGCCGCAGTCGGAGACATGGCCTGCGACACCGACAACTCGTCGTTCAACGGCGGACTGGGCACGTCGAGCAAGTGCCAACAGATGAAGATCTCCGACCTGATGGTGGCCGATACCTCGGTCACCGCCGTCTTTGGCCTTGGCGACTACCAGTACTACTGCGACGATGCCGCTGATTTTGCGGCTTCGTACACCCCCTCCTGGGGTCGGGTGAACGACCGGATGAACCCCGTCACCGGCAACCACGAGTACCTGGGTGGGCACGATCTCTACGGCACGCTGTGCCCAGCGAGCAACTCCACCGCGCAGACCTACTTCGACTACTTCGGGGCGAACGCACACCCGGAAAGCTTCGGGCACTTCTCCTTCGACCTCGGCAACTGGCACGTGATCGGCCTCAACGCCCAGTGCAGTCGTAAGAACGTCGGCGGATGCGGCGCCACTTCTGCGCAGACCCAGTGGCTCAACGCCGACCTCGCCGCCAACACGCTGCCCTGCACCCTGGCCTTCTGGCACCAGCCGAGGTTCACCGGAAGTGGGGGCGGCAAGGTGGACACCTACCTACCGTGGTGGAACAGCCTCTACGCCTCGGGAGCCGATGTTGTCCTGAACGGGCATCGCCATAACTACCAGCGCTTCGGCCCGCTGACTCCGGGCGGAGCAACGGACCCGGTCGCCGGCATCACCGAGTACGTGGCCGGAACGGGCGGCGAGTCGCTGCAGGGGTTCGGGTCGACGGCCAACCCGCAGCCTGCGGCCAAGCTCAAGGGCTATGGCTACCTCCGGATGAATCTTGAGGAGAACGGCTGGAGCAGTGAGTTCGTCACTTCGTCGGGCTCGGTCGTCGACAACTTCACCGGCACCTGTCACTAGCAGGGCCTGACCAGTACCGTTCGGTACCACCTGCGCCGACCCGCTGCGCCCTCACCACCAAGGACAACCCATCGACGCCGGACCCGCACTCCTCACGCGGCTGCGTCACTATGTCCGCCGACCGCTGGCCTGCACACCCTTTGTGTGGGACGCCACCATGTTGGCCCGCTCGGACAAGCGTCTGACGCTGGCCCGGCGTGACACAGCGCTGGTGATCGAGGGCTTTCCCCGTTCGGGCAACACGTTTGCCTCGGCCGCCTTCATGGTGGCCAATGGCCGCGAGGTTCCCCTCGGCCGACACCTGCACGGCGCACCGCACCTATTGCGGGCCGCCCGGCTTGGTGTCCCAGCGATCGCGCTCATCCGCGCCCCGCGCGACGCCGTGCTCTCGTACGTGATCCGCCGCCCCCATCTGACGGTGACCGACGCCCTCATCGAGTACGTGGACTTCTACCGGACCGCGTGGCGAGCTAGAGACTCGTTCGTGATCGGCGTCTTCACCCAGGTGACCGAGGACTTCGGCTCGGTCATCGACGAGGTGAACGAGCGGTTCGGCACCACGTTCAACCGGTACGAGGCAACGCCCGAGGCGTCGCAGACTGCGATCGAGCTGGTCGAGGAGATGAACCGCGAAGAGAGCGGCGGAGTCGTCGTCGAGAGCCAGGTCGGCCGTCCATCGGCCGAACGCGAGTACAATAGGAAGCAGCTAGGTGGGCTCCTCGATGAGCCCACGGTCCAGCCGCATCTGGCGGCTGCTGATCAGTGGTTTGAGCGTTACTGCGAACAACACAACGCGCGTTAGCCCGAACGGGCGAAGAGCCCCACGAATGGGCTAGTGCCCCGTCGGGAATATCCCGTATTTGGTCGCCGGATGGCGCAATCCCGCTTGTCCTTCTCAAGGCGGCCTTGGCACACTCCGAACCCTGCATAGTCATAAATAACTAGTTAGGAAAAGGTGAGAGCTAGTGCTTTCCTCCCGTTCCCGCATTGGCATGGTGACCGCAGCACTCGGCCTTGGCTTCGCCACGCTGGCCAGCCAGATCGGCGTTTCCACCTCGTCGGCGGAGTTCGCGTCGCCGTACCGGCCCTTCGCGCCGTCGTCGTACTGGAACGCTCCGGTACCTGAGAATGCACCGGCGCACCCCAACGCCGCAGGGATCCTGAACTACCTGCAGACCGCCCCCAGCGCCCAGGGTGGCTGCATACGACTGGCCGGTGCCGGCAGCAGCCCGTGGGGCCAGCCGATCTACTGGGCCAAGGACGGTGACCCGACCTACAGCATCACGCAGACGCAGTACGCCATCCCGCCCGAGCTCGCCACCATGCGGATTCCGCAGGGCGCCAAGCCGGCCCCGACGAGTGACGCTGCGATGACGGTCTACGACCTCGAGCGCGGCTACGTGGTGGCCATGTGGCACGCGGTCTACAACGCCACGACCGACTCATGGTCGGCCGGCGGTGCGCAGGTCACCTACCTGAACTCCAACGGTCTCGACTCGCGAATCGGCGGCAGCGACGACAGTCGCAACACCGGAACGATGCGCGGCAATAACGGCGGCGTCACCGCCGTTCGGTACGACGAGGTTGCTGCTGGATCGCTCAACCACGTTCTGAAGATTGCCGCAGGGCCAGAGGTCTCCACGCTCGCCGTGGCTCCGCTCACTCGCAGCGACGGAGGGTCGACCGACCCCAATGCACCAGCCCAGGGAACCCGGATGAGGATCAAGCCTTCGGTCAACCTCGACGCGTTCAACCTGAGCCCGCAGGCCAGGGTGATCGCCAACGCGATGCAGAAGTACGGCGTCTACATCGGTGACAGCGGAGGCGTGACTGCGCTCAAGCTAGAGAACACGACGGCGGAAGGTCGTGGGCAGCTCTGGACGCTGCCGTCGACAGCGCTCTGCTCACTTCCCCTGAGCGAGAAGCTCTGGGATGTGCTGCCGAGCGGGTACGACCCGTCGAAGTAGCACACGTTCAAGTAGTACAAGGAAAGAACATCTCCACCGTTGGGGGTGGGGCCGGGGAAACCTGGTCCCACCCCCGATGCCGTTGCGGTGAGCTACTACTCAGCCACCTGTGCGACGAGCTCGAACGTCTGACGCACCGACTGCGCGATGGGCTGGGTCCCGTCCAACCGGTGAAGCCCCGCGATCGTGGGGATGAACGCCTCGTACGCCTCGATCTGGCGTTCGACGGCGCTGGCCCCGAGCAGGTCACCAGGCTTACGCGCGACGGCCACCTCGACGGGGACGTCCAGGAAGACGCTGACCTCAGCGTGCGGCACACCACGCCGCACCGCACCGCGTTGCAATGCGAGGTTGCTTCCGGCGTAGACCACGTTCAGAGTCGCGAGCGCGTCTGCGAGGTGCCGGTCGTAGAGCACGACGCCTGAGCTCTCGCGATGCTGGTGTCGCAGCCCACGGACGAACGACGCCGTGACCGCCGAAGACCAGACCCAGCCCACGACGCCGCGACGGGAGGCGAGCTCGTTGGTGGGAGCCGATGCGACAACGGCAACGCCAGGCCGTTGGTCCATCCGCCGGAGCCGCTTGACCTTGGCTGCCAGCTCGACCAGCGGGCCGAGCCCCATGCCCGGCCGCAGCCAGACCCGGCTGGTCGGGATACCGGCCGCCAGTAGGTCGGTGCGTAGTCCTTCCAGAACGCTGGACTTGCCGGCGCCGTCTACACCACCGACTGCTACAACCACCTGTGGCCGATGCCGTTTGGTCGGCAGGGCGGCGGGTGCGTCGATGCGCCGGCCCGACGTCCACTTCACCAGAACTCGGGTGTCGAGGGAGATCTCGATGTCGGCGGCAGCGGTGAGAACGTCGCTGACGGCCGGCAGGGGAGTCTGCGCCTGAGCGAGCGCCCGCAGCTCGAGCATGTCGCGAAGCGTGACCGAACCCTGCGCTCGGCAGCGCTCGATGATCGAGGCAACGGGGTCGTGCTCGGCTAAGCAGAAGCAGAGCGCAGCCAAGATCCGCCCGTCTGCGACGACCGCCCATCGCGCGCTGCCGCCAAGGCCGCAACGACGGGCCAGACCGGTGATGTCGACCCACCCTCGCTCGGTCAAGCTCTCGGCCGACGGTGCGTCTGCTGTGACGTGGAAGACGTCCGTCCAGCCGGTACCGAGCGGAGAGGTGCTGACCTCGTCGCTGATACCGAGCTCGCCAAGGACGCGCTCGATCCCGGCGAGGGCAAGGACGCGCTGCTCCACCTGCTCCGGAGTCGGGACGGCGTTGCGGTGCAGGTAGAGGGCCGATGCTCGCGCGGCGAGGTCGCCGGCCTCGACGTTCATGGGCGCTTGCTCCCAGCGGCATATCGAAGGCGGGTGACCCAGGGCCGAGGGTCACGGAGGCTCTCCAGGCTGTACGCAGTTCCACGGCGGGGCAACCCTGCCCGCGCTGCAGCCACCACGCTCATCGAACCACCCCGAGCCTGCTGCACGAGGTTGCGCACATCACCCTCGAGCCACCGGTAGCGAACACCTGGGCGCGCCCGCACCAGACTGCCGGTGTTCCCCTCGGCGGCCCGAATGGCGATCGCCGGCAGGTTTGCTCCTGCGGCAACGGCCAGTGGGAGCGAACCGTAGACGCGGGGATTGACGTCGATCAGGTACGGCCCCAGGAACTGCACCTGGAAGACGCCCTGGTGGTTGGCGAGCAGCCGCGTCAGTGGCTCTTCGAACGAGGGGTCGGGTATGACGGTCTCGGCGGCGCACGCGACGCCGGCACCGACCGGCCACAGCCGTGCCGAGCGTTGCTGGGCGATGGCGAGCAGCCGGCCGTCCCACACCACCCCGCTGATGGCCGAGAGCGGTGCGTCCTCGTAAGGCTGGACGATCAGCGGAGACAGATGCTCAGCCAGTGTGTGCAGGTCTTCTGCCGTGGTGGCTTTCATGGCCTGCATCGAGCCGACGCCGGCCTTCTCCGTCGGCTTGACGACCAGGGGGAACTCCAGGCTGCCTGCAGCGGCGATCAGCTCCGGTCCCGACTCGAACCGCCGCTGCGGCAGTACTTGCAGACCGGCCTCGCGTGCCCGCTCCGGCATGACCGCCTTGTCGACGAGCTCGGCCACCGGGTCCTCGAGCGCGACGAGCGCGGCGTCGCTCGCCGGGAAGACGGCGAGGTAGCCGACCTTTGCGATGTGGTCGCGCAGTGCCTTGGCGTAGGAAGGGGTGCCGGCCGCAGGAACTTCGGTGGTTCCGGCGCAGAAGCGTGATGCGCCAGCGATCGAGTGACCGCCTGCGACGGTGACCACCGTCTCGACGTTGGCCGCTGCGAGTGCTCGAACGGTCGCCAGGGCTGCCCGATTTTGCCCGGTGATGTCATCGGTGACGAGCGCGCGCGGTCGATTCCCCCGATCAGTGCGCATGAACCGTGGACTCCTCGAGTGTTGCCCCAATACGTGCCCCGAAACCGGTGCGTCACTCTATCCCGCAGCCAACAGCCCCCCGGGGCGGCAGCGTCGGGAGTGCCCCGAATGGCCCATCTGGTGGAAGAATCGCGATCTCGCTGAGGCGTGCTGACCTCCCCGGTTACCATTTGGGCAGCGACCTCCCTCACTATGGGCGAGGCAAGAAGACAGCAATCTTTCGGGCAAGCGTCGCGGACCTGCCAAGGCCGGTTCGGGTGAAGGACTACAGGGGG
>JANLWJ010000457.1:0-3225 GCA_031364455.1 Actinomycetes bacterium
ACGTAAAACCGCTCGTCGCTATGGCACACGCGTCTATATCTGGAAGGACGGCAGAGTTGTCGCCGAGAAACCCTAAACCCGTTTTTTGCGGCTATTGATTGAACGCGGGGCGGCGGCTTCGTCATCGGCCATGAGCCGCGAGTAGCCAACGGCATCGGCGCAGAGGATGGCGGCGAGTTTGCGGTGAGAGGCCATCACCGCTCAGCGCTGTTCATAGCCAGCTTCATTCCCGCCTTGCGCAGTCCTTCGGTTACCAATGCCGTAAACTTCGGCGACCAGCTATGCATGCTGGTCTGTACTCCCCAGTCGTTCTCAATCTCTGGATGAAGTCTTCGCAATTCTCCCGCCGCTGCCCGTGCGTCATCCATTCGACCCGCGTAAGCGTAGGAGGTACAGAGCTAAATCTGTGTCCAGAAGAATTGCGGTAGGCCAATGCTCTCGGACTCGGCAACAGCGCGTGCGAACTCTCCACGCTGCAGCGCGTCCGCAGCCAGGGTAAAGTGGTACCACCCAGGATAGAGAGGATTGAGCCGCATTGCCTCGCGCGTGAGCGCCACGCCATCCCTTGGGCGACCCATTACAGCAAGCCGGATCCCCCAATCGGCTTTGGCATCAGCGAAGCTTGGATTCAGCTCGAAAGCTTTGCCGAATTCATTTTGAGCACGATCGAGTTCCTTGTTGTAGTAAGAGATCTTGCCTAGCGCGTAGTGGGTATAGGCATCGGACGGGTCAAGTCGGACTGCGAGATTGGCACGCTCTATCGCGCTCTTCAGTGCGTTTGGCCTAGCTCGGTGCGGATTGTACTTCCAGCGGAATTCGTCGAGGTAGGCGAAAGCAAGCATTGCCTGCGCGCGTGCGTAGCCAGGATCAAGCTGGACTGCCCGCTCCATGAGATTGCGAAATTGCAGATGCTCGGTTGGCGAGGCTTCCGCCCATAGTTGCCCTGCGCGAAGCACCAGATCATAGGCGTTCAAGTCTTCGGGCGACTTGCGCAGGACACGCTGCTTTTCGGCGTCGCGAATGCGGATTCCGAGCGAGCCGACAATCTGCATTGTTACCTCGTCCTGGACGGTGAAAACGTCCTTTAATGGTTCGTCGTAGGTTTGCGCCCAGACGTGCCCACCCGTGGTCGCATCGATGAGCTGGGCTGTTACGCGCATCCGATCCGCAGTACGGCGCACGCTGCCCTCCAGAACGTAGCGCACACCCAACTCTCGCCCGACTTGTTGTACGTCCACAGCCATAGCCTTGAACCTGGACGTGGAGTTGCGTGCGATCACGAACAGTTCCCGAAAATGCGAAAGTTTGGTAATGATGTCCTCGGTCAGGCCATCGCTGAAATAATCTTCTTTGGGATTCTCGCTCATGTTGGTGAAAGGCAATACTGCAATGGAGGGACTGGAGGGCATCGCTAGCACAGGGCCCTGGGCCGTCGACCGATGCAGTTGGGTGTAGCGCTGGATTTCCCAGATGACGCCGAGCACAAGAATAATGAGGGCTGCAGCAAGCCCAATGTGAAGCATGGTGCGGCCGCGCTTGCTAGTGCCGCTTCGAGCCGGAACTCCAACTTCGGCAATGAGGGCTTGATACACCCGCACCGGCTTGGCGATGTTCTTGACCTGCTGCTCGCCGATGAATTTGAACTGAAGAGGAAGCTTGCCTTCGACCTGGTCATAGGCCGTACCGGAAATACAAATGCCGGCTGGTTCGGCCAGCGTCTGCAACCGGGCGGCGACGTTTACGCCGTCGCCATAGATCGTTCCGTCCTCCTGTTCGATCACGTCGCCCAGGTTGATGCCAATACGAAACTGCATGCGGCGGTGCTCGGCGAGCTGTGCGTTTCGCTTGCCGAGTTCGCGCTGGATCTCGCCGGCACAATCCACGGCTTCGACGGCACTGGGGAATTCGGCGAGCACGCTGTCGCCGGCGGTGTCGATCAATCGCCCGCCATGAGCCTGGATGCGGTCACGGAACAGGGCACGCGCTTCGTTGAGTGAACGAAGGGTAGCCGCCTCGTCGTCGGCCATGAGCCGGGAGTAGCCGGCGGCGTCGGCGGAGAGGATGGCGGCGAGCTGCGCTTATGGTCCATCGATCGGGATCCTGCTCAGGGGGGGACTGAATCATGGGTAGCGCGAAACTTCACGTTTGCGCAAGGTAAACATACTCAGGATCACGTTAGCCCCGTGCCGGGCAAACCCTCCAGGAATTGCCGGAGAATCTCCTCTGAAAGGTTATATCTGCGGTAGTGCTGCTCCACGCTGAATCCAGGTCTCAGGCGCAGCGTCTCCTGTGCTGCCTTGCGCGCTTCCTCGATCCGGCCAAGACGTCCGAGGGTCATCGCGCGCCACGCGTGGTAGATGTGAAAGCCCGGCATGTTGGCCTGCTCCAGGGCTACCAGCGCCAGCTCGTCGCAGCGGCGCATATATTGACAAAACGCGACGGTAAAGTGATACCACCCCGGGGGATGCGGGTCGAGTTGCATGGCCTTCTTGGTCAGATCATAAGCCTCATCGGTTCGGCCGATCCATAGGATATGTGTGGCTACGTCCGCAATCAGCTCGGCTTGGTTGGGGTTAAGCTCCAGCGCCTTCTCCGTCTGTGCCGTGAATTGCGCAAGTTCCTTACGGAAGAAATGAACCTTAGCAAGGTTCCAGTGCGCCATGGCGTCGTCCGGAGCCAATTCGACAGCCTTCCTTGCTACCTGCAAAGCACGCTCCAATGGGTTGGGGCGCGCGTTATACCCGAAGCGAAATTCGTCCAGGTAAACCCAAGACAGTTCGCGATAGGCCCTGGAGTATCTCGGGTCCAGGCTGACCGCGCCCTCGAGAAGGTCACGGGAAATGGCATGCTCCTTAGGATCAAGCGACCGATAGTAGATCGTCGCCTGAAGCACGAGGTCGTAGGCTTCCATGGCTTCGGTGGGCTTGCGCCTAGTGCGCTCGAGCAGGGCGCGCTCTAGCTGAACCCCGAGTGCGCCAGCGATGTGATGCGTAATGTTGTCCTGGACCGCGAACACGTCTTCGAGCTTGCGATCGAAGGTGTCCGCCCAGATATGCACCCCCGACCCAGCGTCGATCAATTGGGCGGTGACGCGAATACGTTCGCCGGATCTGCGCACGCTGCCCTCCAGCACGTATTGAACGCCCAAATCTTTGCTGACTTCACGGACGTCGACGGCCTTGCCCTTATATTTGAAGGTCGAGTTACGTGCGATGACGAAGAGCT
>JANLWJ010000463.1:0-3600 GCA_031364455.1 Actinomycetes bacterium
GTGTGCGCATACCGATGCGCACTGTGCCCTGGACAGGTACGTGGCAAGTGGCAAGGCCGACCAGGGCCGCTTGACCTCGTTACGCCGACTCTTGGCGAGTCGAGGTGATCTGGGGATCGCTTCCTATCCCACGGACCAGACCGCTTCAGCACCGGAGTGACCGACCAGCACCATCTGCACGATGGCGGCAACGGCCACCACCACCGCCAGGGCGGGGACGAGCAGGTTGAGCCAGCGAGGGACCCGGGCGCCGCGTTGGGCTCGCCGACCGAACCACCACAGCGCCACCGCCACGACCAACAGCGGGATGGCTGTGTAGAGAACGGCATCGCCGAGTTCGGCGTGCTTCTCGAGGAGGTCGCTCTCGCCGACCCGTTCCTCGAGCTGCTCACCCGTAGAGGTAGCGATGGGCACCATCGCGGCAGCAAACGCCGCAACGCCAACGACAAGAATCCCAAACCGGCTGCGCCACTTCGGTACCAAGGCGATGGCGATGACTCCGATGGCTGCCAGCGGGATAAGGACAACGACGGCGTGGACGACGAGCGGATGCAGGGGGATGCCCCCGAGGTTTTCTGGCAAGAAGTCCATGCTCAACCCCACCTGGCTTCGGTTCCCGTCCAGGCCGTCAACGCGACCTGCCCGGTGGCGGCCATCGCCGCAACGATGGTGATGACGGCAACGAGGGTTGGCAGGATCGGGCTACCGAACCCATCTCGCCGACGACGGTCGAGGCCGATCAGCAGCACGGCAGAGACCGCCAGCCATAGTGCGAGCACGAACCAGATGGACGAGGCGCCGTAGTCAACGTGCTGGGCGGTTGTCAGCGGTGTGACCTCCGGATACAACGATTGCTCGAGGTTTTGCCCGCTCAGTTTGGCGACGACCGTCGCTCCCAAAGCGGCGGTGGCCATCAACCAGGTCAGTACGCCCCAGCGTCTCCGCTTCACCTCGCTGACGGCGATGATGACGGCCAGGAGTGCGGTGAGTGGGACGAGAACAGCCGCGCCGTGCACCACCAGCGGGTGCAGCGGCAGACCGAAGACCGTCTCAGGCACGCGAGCTCCTCACTCCCACCGCAGAGTAGCCCCGGTTCCGCGACTGTCGTGGGCGAATCGGGTCGATACTCTGTTGGTGTGACCGACGACCTCGCCTTCGCCCTCCGTCTGGCAGACGCCGCCGACGCACTCACCCTCGAGCGGTTCGGGGCGCTCGACCTTCGCGTCGAGACCAAACCAGACCTCACACCGGTGAGCGACGCCGACCGGGCAGCCGAGGAACTGATCAGGAAGCTGATCGCGCAGGAGTACCCGGCCGATGCCGTCATCGGTGAGGAGTTCGGCGCGTCCGGGACGTCGGCCAGGAACTGGATCGTCGACCCGATCGACGGGACGAAGAACTACGTGCGCGGTGTTCCGGTGTGGGCAACGCTGATCGCGCTCGCCACCGAGGCTCAGGTCACCGATACCAGCTCGATCACGCTCGGGGTGGTCAGTGCTCCCGCGCTGGGTCGACGCTGGTGGGCGTCCCGCGGCACGGGCGCCTGGCTCGAGGCGGGGGGGGCACCTGCCCGGATCCATGTCTCCGGAGTCACCGAACTCAGCGATGCCTCGGTGTCCTTCTCGGAGTGGAACGACCCGGCATGGGAGATCGGCGACCGGCGAGACTCCTTCGACCGGCTGCTCCGCTCAGCGTGGCGGTCCAGGGCGTACGGCGACTTCTGGTCGCACATGATGGTCGCGGAGGGTGCGGTCGATGCCGCGCTCGAGCCTGAGCTCAATGCCTGGGACATGGCAGCGCTGGTACCCATCATCGAGGAGGCTGGCGGCACCATCACCGCGCTCGACGGCACCTCACCCATGGTCAGTGGGAACGCGGTCTCCTCCAACAGCCTGCTCCACCGGGCGGTTCTCGAGGCGTTCGCCGCTTCTTGACCTGAGGTACTGCCACCTCTCCAGCAGCAGCGGGGCCAGGGTGATCGCCGCGAGGTCGAACCACCCGTATCCGCCGGCGGCACCGCTCGGCGGGTTGCCCATCGTGACCAAGCCGGTCGGGTCGTAGGGCTGCCAAGCCCACGTGCCCAGCCACGTCCCGATCAGCTCCAGATAGGTCACCACTACGAAGGCACCGACGTAGAGCAGGCGTGACCGACCCCAGGCCAGGAATCCCAAGAGACACGCGTACCAGAAGAGGCCCAGGAGGTCGGGCCTCGGCGCCCAGGGGCTTACGCCCCAGATGGCATACAGCCCCCCGATGATGACGGTGGCCTTCACGAGGGCGCTCGCGTGCGTCCGGAAGAAGATCGACCGCCCCATGCAAAGCGCTGCCAGGTACACCAACCCATGGCCGGGTGGGACGAATGCCGGGACATTGTCGAACCGGTAGGTGTAGACCTCAAGCCATGGCGAGAACGTGTACTCCACGATCGTGGCGAAGGCGATCACAACCGCGGTCTGTAGGCGGACCAGTGGTGTTTCGGGGCGGAGCAGCCACAGCAACAGGCACCAGGTGATCAGACCGAGCAGGTGTTGCTGAACGAGCGTGGCGCCGCTGTCGAGACCCAGCGTGACGGGAATCCACGCCAGCACGACAACCGGTGTCCGCCACTCACTCATTGGGTCAGTCTGCCAGTGACATCTTCACCGAGATGGGTCCCCGCAGCCATTGCCCTGCACCCGCCTTGAGTTCGATCATGGGGTACTGCCCCTGGAGGTGCACCGTGATCGTCTCCGACGCCATGACTACTGATGTGGTCACCATCGGCCCGTCCCACTCGTTGCGGGCGGCAAGCAAGGTCATGACTGACCGCAAGATCGGGTCGGTAATCGTGCATGACCCTGACGCGGACGGCCCTGGGATCTTGACCGAGCGGGACATCGTTGGCGCCGTTGCCGGCGGATTTGACCTCGATGCCTCGGTGGCAACGGACCACCTCACCACCGACTCCGCCTACGGCTCACCGGGCTGGAGTCTGGACGAGGCGACGGATGCGATGAAGCGAGGCGGCTTCCGGCACCTCGTCGTGGTCGAGGGCAGCAATGTGGTGGGGATCATCTCGATGCGGGACATCGTGCGCGCCTGGGGGAACATCAAGGCCTAAGGTTTGGTTGAGACCGACAGAGTCGAAAGAGACGACGGGGCCGACTATCAAGCAGCACCACCGCGAAGAACTCCAGGGAGAGCCGATGTCCGTGACAACCACCTTCACCGTGACCGGAATGACCTGCGGTCACTGCGTGCAGGCCGTCACCGATGAGATCACCGCCCTCGAGGGCGTCCAGAACGTCGATGTCGAGCTCTCGAGCGGAGCGGTCACCGTCGTCAGCGGAGCGGTCATCGCCCAGGACGCCGTCGCCGCCGCCGTGGACGAGGCCGGCTACGCCCTGGCTCCATGAGCGAGTCCGTCGAGCTCACGATCGGCGGCATGACCTGCGCCTCGTGTGCGGCCCGAATCGAGAAGAAGCTCAACAAGCTCGATGGTGTGTCGGCAAGCGTCAATTACGCGACTGAGACTGCCCACGTCAACGTCACCGATGCTTCGGTCGGTACCGAGATGCTGCTGTCGACGGTTGCGAAGCTCGGTTACTCAGCCGAACTGCC
>JANLWJ010000514.1:0-2286 GCA_031364455.1 Actinomycetes bacterium
GCAAGAACGCTCACCGTTGACCAGAGCAGCCGCGTCGGGGAGACGTTGTTGCCCCACATCAAGGCGACGACACCGAGCGCCAACACGACGTAGCGCACCCAGAAAGCATTGGCCCTGGCCCATCGGCCGACCCCACTGAAGTTGTCCTCGGGGAGGTTTTCACCAGCGCTCTCCAGGCCCCTGCTCACCGCCGAGCGGGTAGCGGTACCCGAGCCGTTGGACCCGGCGAACCAGCCGACGGCCACCAAGATCAGCCCGAGCCATGCCAGCACGTGCCAACCACGCTCTAGGTACGCGAGCAACGTGTCGTAGAAGACCGAGCTGGCCGGACCAAACACGGTGCCCGACAGTTCGTTGATGAAAAGCTGACGCCCGACCGAAAAGGCAAAGCCGACCAACAACGCGTTAGCGAGCAGCCCCACGCCGATGATTCCGGTCATCCGTGGCCTTCGGCGCGACAGGATGAACGCCGCCAGGTAGAGGGCAGCGACGACCACGATCAGCCACTGGGCCACTGGGTTCGAGAAGGCATAGATCGTTTGCAGCTGCCTCAGCTGCGGGGCATCAAGCAGCACGATCTGTTTGTCCACGTCGGGGATCGGAGCGTTCTCGACGAAGGTAAGCCCGCGTAGGACGAGACGCTCCTTGACCTGGTCGATGACGTCACCGACGTCGAGGACGACCTGGTCGCCCTGCAAGGTGACCGCGCCAGTGTTATCGCCCTTAAGGATTCGCACCAGTGCCTGCTGCGCCCTGGCATTTACGGTGACCCACAAATCGGCGAAAGTTTCCGAGGCCACGAAGTCGTTGACCTCACGCTCGACCAGGCCGTTGACGGCTCCAGCTAGCGGTCCGACCAACAACTGCAGACGGGGCCGGTCCTGGATGACCCCAGCGAACGCTTTGTTGAGGAGCGCCTCGACGTCTACCTGCTGCTGGATGGCATTGGTGACCGTCGTTGCGATGGCTTCCTGCACCTCCGGCGAATCAACCAGGGGTCCGACAGTGTCCAGATAGCGCTGGGTGTCGTTGAGCGTGCGCTGCCCCCAATAGGACAGGGCCGCCGGCGTCGTTAGCAGTATCGCCAGGACCACACAAATGGCTGCGACGGCCCGACGTCCGCTGCCGCCCTGCTGCTCGCCGGGCAATGCTGGCGCCTCGGTCGTTGCTACGTCGGACATCAGGAGCTCCTCCATGGTCATGCACCACCAGGAAATCTTCGGTGAGCCTAGCGGCGATGCCACGCGCGGCGAGGCGGGCCTCACTTCTCATTGCCCCGAGGTGCGGCACAACGAGATCTTGACTGATTCCAGATTAGGGGTGCAGACTCGGGGGATGCCCACCACTCTGCATGTCGAGGATCTGTTGCGCGGGGCCGAGCTCCGTGTGACGCGTCCTCGGGTGGCGGTGCTCAACGCGGTCTACGAACATCCGCATGCCGACACCGACTCGATCATCGGTGTGGTGCGTGAGGATCTCGGTGAGGTCTCCACACAGGCCGTCTACGACGTATTGCGCGCGCTGACGATCGCCGGCCTGGTGCGACGCATCGAGCCGTCGGGGTCCGTGGCACGCTACGAGTCGCGGGTGGCAGACAACCATCACCACATCGTCTGTCGCTCGTGCGGTGCTATTGCCGATGTCGACTGTGCCGTCGGGTACACGCCCTGTCTGACCGCGTCGAACGACAGCGGCTACTCGATCGACGAGGCCGAGGTCACCTATTGGGGTCTCTGCCCTGCCTGCTCCACTGAACAAAGTTCCTAGCTCCACTCTCACTGATCCACCAGGTCCCGGAAGGATTCCCGTGTCGCAAAGCCATGATGCAGTCGTAGGAGACATGAACTCGGAGGAGAGCGAAGGCCGCTGTCCCGTCACGAGCGGCGGAAGGTCGAACCGAGACTGGTGGCCTAACCAGCTGAACGTCAACGTTCTTCACCAGAACCCCGCAACGGGCAACCCCATGGGCGCGGACTTCAACTACGCCGATGAGTTCAAGACCCTCGACCTGGGCGCGGTGAAGCAGGACCTCACTGCTTTGATGACGGACTCGCAGGAATGGTGGCCAGCCGACTACGGCCACTACGGTCCGTTCTTCATTCGGATGGCGTGGCACAGCGCAGGCACGTACCGCATCAGCGACGGCCGCGGAGGTGCCGGCTCGGGAACCCAGCGCTTCGCACCGCTCAACAGTTGGCCGGACAACGGAAACCTCGACAAGGCACGCGCCCTGCTGCTGCCGATCAAGCAGAAGTACGGCCACAAGCTCTCGTGGGCTGACCTGAT
>JANLWJ010000545.1:0-3274 GCA_031364455.1 Actinomycetes bacterium
TGCTCTCGATGGCGATGATCGCGGTCTCCTACCTGCTGTACCGCCGCGGATCTGACCCTGCTGACCAGCCGGTGACCGTTCTCGTGCGACCCGAGCTGCGCTGGGTGGCGTACGCCCTAGTGGTCTTCGGTGTTGCGGTCCTGGTTCTGGGCACCATCGTGACCGGTTCGGGGCCACATTCAGGCGACGCCGACGAGATCGCCAGGTTCGGCCTCGATGTCCGCATGATCAGCTGGCTGCATGCCGACGTGGTCATGCTCTTCCTCGGTCTGGCACTGGCGTTCACCCTCGGCGCGCGGTTGAGTGCTGCGCCGTCACACGCGACGCGTGCAGGTCTTGCCCTCATTGCCGCTTGTCTGGCTCAGGGCTTGATCGGTTACACCCAGTACTTCACCGGAGTGCCTGTCCCCTTGGTGTCGCTGCACATGCTCGGAGCGTGCCTCGTCTGGGTCGCAACGCTCGAGGTCTTGCTCAGCACGCGCATGCGCGGGGTCGCCGCCGATAGCGGTTCAGTCGTCGTCCCCTGACTGATCGTCGACCTCGCTCGTGCCGGTCGGAACTCCCGAGACACAACGCACCTTGAACTGGACCTCCGCGGAACTGCTGACGAACTTGACCTCCACCTCGGCCGCTGGCCCTCGGTTCACCTCGTCGACGCGGTATCCAACGGCTGGACTCCACGACCGCAGTGTCACCAACCCCGATGTGCAGGCAGCAACGACACTGCCACCGCGCGACGCGACCGTGCGCACCACGGTGTCTGGCTTGGGCCTGGTCGTCTGTGTCTGGGTGGGCTTCGGGGAAGAGGTTGTCGTTGGCTGGACTGACGGCTTCGACGTTGTCTTGTCGCTCGGTTTGTCGGTCGGCGTGGGCTTGGTGGGAGCTGGGCTCGCGGTCGTCAATCGCTGCGAGACCTCGCCAGCGGTGAGTACGGGGATCGAAGCGGGAGTGACAGCGTTGCCGACCATCTGAACAGCAATCCAGCCACTGACGATGGCGACGATGACAAACGCCACCCATAGGGTCGCCGTTCCTGCACGAGACCTAGGCATGTCTTCATTGTGCGCCCCGCGGGTCGCCGAACCGAACACCGGGGCGGCTACGCTCAGAACGTGGCTCACGTGCTGGTGATCGAGAATGATCCTTCCATCCGCACTGCCGTACTCCGCGCCCTTGACGACCTCGGCCACGCCGTCAGCAGTGCCCCCGACGCCCTGACGGGCTTACGCGCGGCCGTAGAGGAAGCACCGGACATCATCGTGCTCGACCTCGGTCTGCCCGATCTCGACGGCTCCGAGGTTCTCCGCATGCTGCGGGCTGTCAGCGAAGTACCCGTCATTGTCGCAACCGCGCGAGACGATGACCCCACCGCCGTCCGAGCTCTCAACGCCGGCGCTGACGACTTCCTGGCCAAGCCCTTCACCGCGGCCCAGCTCGACGCCCGTATTCGCGCCGTCCTCCGGCGGACGCAGACCTCCGGCATGCCCAGTGACCTCGTCGTCGATGGCCTTCGACTCTCCCCCACTGGCCGCACCGCCCTGCTCGACGGGGAGTCGCTTGACCTCACGCCCCGCGAGTTCGACCTCTTGCAGTACTTGATGGAGCGGCCGAACATCGTGGTCGGCAAACGGGAGCTGATGACCGAGGTGTGGCGCCTGCCACCTTCCGGTGCCGACAAGACCGTTGACGTTCACCTCTCCTGGCTGCGTCGTAAGTTGGGCGAGACGGCGGCCGAGCCACGTTTGCTCCACACGGTGCGAGGTGTCGGTATCAAACTCGCTCCGCCGGCCGAGGGCTGACCGATGCGTCGGCGCCTTCTCCTCACGGTCACCGCCACCTCGGTGTTGATCCTGCTCGCCTTCCTCGTTCCCCTCGCCTTCCTCGTTCAGTCAGTCGCCGAGACCCGCGCCACATCTACCGCCGTTCTGCGCGTTCAGTCGTTGGTCCCGGTCGTCGGTGAGGCACCTCCCCGTTCGGTCGCCCTCGCCGTAGACCTGGTGAACTCCGACGCCGGACCTCCGGTGACGGTCTACCTTCCAGGTGTTGGGCAGGTTGGCGCCCCTGCCCCAGAGTCCGATGCGGTCAAACTCGCACGAACGGGGCGGACTGTTGTCGTCGACACCGACGTCGGGCGTGAGGTCGCCGTACCGATCCTCGGGCTTGAGGACGGTACGGCGGTCATCCGCGTCGTCGTTGGCCAAGACGAGCTCACCGAGGGCGTACTCCGAGCCCGCCTCGCGCTGCTGGGACTGGCCATCGTCCTACTGCTGCTTGCGATCGCCGTTGGAGACACTCTGGCGCGCTCCTTCGTGCGCCCGATCGAGGCGGTAGCCGACACAGCTGGTCGACTCGCCGGCGGTGACCTCGATGCTCGCGTCACCCCGGCCGGGCCACCGGAGACGCGATCAGTCGCCATCGCGCTCAACCGTCTGGCCGCGCGGATCATCGACCTGCTCCACGCCGAGCGCGAGGCTGTTGCCGACCTGAGTCACCGACTCCGCACACCGGTCACCGCGCTCCGGCTGGACGTCGATGCGCTGCCACCCGGAGCAGAGCGCGACCGTTTGGTTGACGACGTCGGCTCCCTCACTCGATCGATCGACGCCGTGATCACCGAGGCCCGCCGACCCATTCGCGAGGGAATCGACGGCCGATGCGACGCCACCGAGGTCGTGCTCTCCCGTATATCTTTTTGGTCGGCTCTTGCCGAGGACGAGTCGCGTCCGGTCCAGACCTCACTGCCGGCAGATCCAGTCGTCGTGGCTGCCACCGCCACAGACCTCGCCGCGACCGTCGACGCGTTGCTGGGCAACATCTTCGCCCATACCCCCGCCGGAACGCCGTTCAGCGTCGCTCTGGTCGAACGGACCGGCGGTGCAGTACTGACCGTCTCCGACTCCGGACCTGGCTGGCGGCTGGCGCACGCCGAGGGTCGGGGTCGTTCCAGCGCGGGCTCCACCGGGCTCGGGCTCGACATCGCGGCCCGGACCGCGGCAGCATCAGGTGGTGGGCTGGAGCGACGCGAAGCAGATGACGGCGGAGCTGTCGTCATCGTTCGACTTGGCGCGCCTGGCGAGTAGCCGGCGCTCGGGGGCCGGCCTCAGAAGGCGGGCAGCAGCGGGTCGAGACCGACCATCACGAAGAGCAGCGTCAGGTAGGTGATCGACCAGTGGAAAAGGCGCATCGGGCGCCAGTCGGCCTCAGGGAGCCCGGAGAGCACGCGACGCCGAAGACCGAGAACCGACCAGAGGAAGATCGCACCCAGCACAACCGC
>JANLWJ010000551.1:0-2088 GCA_031364455.1 Actinomycetes bacterium
CGTGAGGACGGCAAGGGTCGGGTCGTTCTCGAACACGGCGAAGCCGCGACCGGAGATCACCCGGCCCGGGGCCAGGTCGCGGTGGGGGGTGGCTGGGCTCTGGGGGATGGGGCCGAGCGCGTCGGCCGGGACGCCGTCAGGCCGTGTGGCGTCGACACCGGTCCACTTCTTGGCCTCGGCCATCACGTCGGGGTCGGTCGTGGCGTCGGCGTCATGGATCAGGTCGACGAGTCGACGTCGCTCGCCCGCTTCGGTTATCGGGTAGAAGACGGCTCCCTCTTGGCTCGCGGCTTCGGCGAGCGCGTCGAGCACGGCTGGGGGGACCGGGCGGTCTTCATAGGGGAGGCGGTTGGTGTGCCGATGGGGAATGGCAGCGAAGAGCTCGTCGACCATGCCGCTGGCGGACGCCTGACCGTGCACGTCGATGGTCGCGACGTGGAAGGGGTCGTCATCGTTCGGGAAGATGGTCGTCGAACTTGTGTGCCCTAAGTGCTCGGCTGCGAGGCGAAGGTTGAGGAGTGCGGCCCCGCACGACATCAGCAGAGCGCGACCCTCCGGGTCCTGCGCCTGAAGCTGCCTACCGGCGTCGCCGTACAGGTGGATGAGGTCATCGTCGATGCGGAAGAGCCACGGCTGAGTGTTGTGCACCGATGGCGCGGCAACGGCCGCGGCAATGAGCTGTCGCACAAGGGTCGGCGCCAGGGTCGCCGTCGACGAAATCATGAGGTGCCCGTCCCAGGACGCACGACCAGCACGGGGCACTGTGCGTGGTGCAAGAGCGATCTGCTCGTCGATCCGAGGAGCATGCTGGCGAAGCCTCCGTGGCCACGGGACCCAACGACCACTAGCGCAGCGCCGCGCGAAGCATCGGCAAGGACTTTGGCAGGGCGTCCTTGACGCAACCGCTGCTCCACCTGGACGTCTGGGTACTTCTCGCCAAGGCCGGCCACTGTCTCGGCCATCGCGCGGAGTTCGTCGGAGTGCGCGTCTTCGAGCAGCAAGGTGTCGGGCATCACGACCCCGGCGGTGTCGTAAGAGGGAGCGTTCCAGACGTGCAGCAGCGTCAGCCCGGCGTGACGCAGCGAAGCCTCCTCGAAGGCCAGGTGCGTGGCGTCCACCGATAACTCGGAGCCGTCGATACCAACGACAACTCGGCCCGCTTCAAGGCCTGGCTCGTCCGCCTCGTTCGAGGGCACGACCGCGACGGGGCATGGAGCGTGCGTGACGACCTGCTGGGTGACCGACCCGAGAATGAACTCCGTGACCCGGTCGAGACCGGAGCTGCCGACAACAACAAGTGTGGCGTGCTCAGCGGCGTCAAGCAGTGCTGCCGCGGGAGTACCGGGGTAGAGCGACGCGTTGACGGTCACGTCGGGAGCCGTTGCCTGTAGTCGCGTGACGGCGTCGTCGAGAACGGCCTGCGCGGCGTCGCGGATGCGGTCGTCGGAGAGACCGACGGGGGCAGGACCGAGGCCAACGGGTGGCAGCGGGATCGACCAACTGTGTACGACGTCGAGCGGCACGTGGCGACGGGCTGCTACATCCAAGGCCCAAACGGCAGCGGTGAACGCCTGTTCTGAGCCATCGACCCCAACGGCAACGGCAGGACGGTTCGACATGGCATTCCTCCTCGGGGGACGTCCTTAGGATCGCCGCCGATGGCGGCACCTGGCAGGGACGTAGGTCCCGAGTAGGGCCGGCGAAGGTCACCCGATGGATGCAGGGAGGCCGTCACCGCCCAGATGACCTCAGACGGTGCCCCCGGCACGATTCGAACGTGCGGCCAACTGCTTAGAAGGCAGCTGCTCTATCCACTGAGCTACGGGGGCGGGACGTGCGGGATTCCTTGTGGGAAACCTGCTGGACCCTGCCGCGATCGGTTCGGATCGGGGCGGATCAAGTGTAGGGGGAGGGCGTTGGCGCTGGATTGGCCGCAGATGGGGTGTCAGGGAGCGATCTCGTGGCTCTGGATCCGTGGGTGGGCGTGGTTGAGCCCGGATTGGCGATCGGTGTGCAGTGGGGGATCAGGCGGCCAGTTGGGGCGGTGCTTGTTGTCGGTCGATCGCCCGCTGCCTGGTGTGGCGTGAG
>JANLWJ010000562.1:0-11972 GCA_031364455.1 Actinomycetes bacterium
GAGGTCCGACTGGATCGACCTCGTCGTCGTGCGCCGACGTATCGAAGTTGACTGCAAGCCCAACATCGCTGACGGTCACGCCAGACGCATTCTTCTGCACCAGTCGGAACGGGCTGGCGTTGTCGACGTTGAAACGGGGCACCCCGTTCTTGAAGTACGACTCGGTGATGTCCGCCGTCGTCGGTGGTCCGCTGGTGATGACCCCGGAGATCACGAAGGTCGGGTTCGCGCCGACGCCCTGCGCGGTCCCGACCGTTGTCGTGGTCGTCGGACAGCCCGTTGGCAGTGGCGTAGGTGTCAGCGCACAAAGGGTGAACGCCCAGTCCGAAGGCTCCAGCAGCGTTGTCTGGTCGTTCCAGGTGTCACGTACTGTCAGCACGGTTCTATCGGTGGCCAGGAATTGGCGGGTCGGCACGTTGTACGCGCGGTTCGGCGCGGTGTCGTCAGCCTGGGTGTTCTTCGAGTGGTACCTGCTGTACGGATCAGCGTTCGCGGCCGTCAGCGGCACGTCACCGAAGGTGTGCGCGATCTCCATCGCCATCGTCGAGCCGGTCTGCGAGGGAGTGGATCCGTCAGGAACAAGCCGCGTCCAGGTGATCGGTTGTCCCACCTTTGACATGCCCTCGGCGCAGCCGGCATCGCCACCAAGGCTCAGCGAGTCCTGAACGACGCCAATCACGCGGTCGGCCGGCGTGGCCGGGTTGTTGGTGTTCCACGACTGCAAGAAGGTGGACAGGTTCGCTGCGACCCCGTCAAAGTTCGCAGCCGTGCCGCAGAACTTCCCGGCCTGCTGGAAGGTGGTGATATCGGCAATGGTCGGGGTCACGGCATAGCGGATGCCGGCCGACGTGCTCGATGACGCGAGGTCACCGGTACCGTCGGGGACCGGCAGGATCCGAGCAAGTGCCCGCATCGCCCCAGAGGTAGTGGCCTGAGCGGTCGCATTGAACTGCTGGGCATACCCCACCCTTGGGTCGCCCATTGGGACCACGAGAATCCGGAGCGCGTTGGTCTTCTTCTCGACCACCCTGCTGATCGGAACTGTGCTGCCCGACAGCATGGAGAAAGTCACCGAGGTTTCAACACCCCCTGATGGGATGTACCTGACTGTCAGCGCCATCGTCGCGTTGAAACGAGCCGTAGTGCTCGGAGTAAGGAGCGAACCAGGGATCACGAAGCGGGGATCTGCCGGTGAGTCGACGGCCGGCGCACTCACGTAGGGGGCGATTGTTGGTGCCGGACTGGTCACCAGGTTGTCCGGCTGGACGCTCGTGGTTCGGTCCGGCGTGGTCACGTTCAGGGTGGCACCCATGATCGCGATCGACGAACTCCTGGCCGCGCAGGAGGGCAGGCTCAGGTACGCCCGGACCAGTGCCTCTTTGCCGCGCACCAACGGGCTGTAGGTGCCCACTCCCTGGTTGACGGTGAAGTCGCGCAGCTGAGGGGCCAACTTGCAAGTGGTGGGGGCCGCCGCCGCCGTTCCGGCCGGGAGGGCGGCGAGGGTTGCGGCAGCAAGCGCAACCGAGAGCGAAGTCGCCAGTAGGCGACTTCGATTGACCTTGCTCATCAGCCCTCCAGATATCCGGGACAGCAAGACCACACCCCGTGATGACGCTCACCTTAGGTGAGGGCAAAGTGGCTGTCATCCGTTTGCAGTAACGGTTCACCATCTGGTCATCCGCGACGGATCAGCGCACCGAATGTAGGGAAATGTCCCAGAAACCGTTGCCTTGTCACGCCCCCCGCCCGCTATCTTGTGCCAGCGAGCGCCCACCCTGACGCTCGACCTGGAGGGCGGGATGGACACCGACAGCGACGGTCCTGCTGGGGTAGGTCGCCCTTCGGGCGAGGACGCCCACTCAGCGATGGCCGTGCTGCGTACTCCGGCACTGCTGCGCGTGATTAGCGCCTACTTGATCTTCGGGACCGCTGAGTGGGCCACCTGGATCGCCTTGCTGGTTTGGGCCTTCGACCGTGGCGGTGCCAGCGCAGCAGGGCTCATCTCCGTCGTCCAGATGGTTCCCGCTGCGTTGGCGGCACCGTTCGCCGCCTCCCTCTTCGAGCGGATGCGTCGAGATCGAGCGCTGGCACTCGGCTATGGCATCCAGGCCGTGACCAGGCTGGTGGTCGGCATCGTGCTCGTATCCGACGCCCCCGCCTGGCTGGTGTACTTCACCGCCGCTGTGACAACCACGTCGATTGTTCTGACCCGCCCCATGCACCACGCGATCATTCCGGAGATCGCTGAGACACCTGAAGAGATGACCGTTGGTCACTCGGCCTCGAGCACTGTCGAGGGACTAGCCACGTTCGTCGGGCCTATCCTCGCCGGTGCGCTACTCGGGATCTACGGACCGGGATCGGTCTTCTTCCTCACCAGTGCGGGTGCTGTGGTGGCGGTGTTCCTGACTCGATCACTTCCACTGCGACGAGCCTTCGAGCGAGAGACCGAAGGCGAGAGCATCGTCAAGGCCACCGCGACCGGGCTCCTCGAGCTGAGGCACAACTCCGGAGCACTCCTTCTGACTCTCGTCGTCGGTGCGCAGTGGGTGGTGATCGGGGCCTTGGACGTCTTAACCGTCGTCTTCGGGATCGACGTTCTGGGGATGGGAGATTCTGGACCCGGAATCCTGATGTCAGCGGTGGGGATCGGTGGGTTGATCGGTGCTGGCGGCACCGTGCTGCTCATCGGCCGGAGCAAACTCTCACCAGCCGTTGCCGGCGGCATGCTGTTGACCGGGCTAGCCATCGCTGCCGTGGCGTTCACCCTGCTGCCACTTGTGGCTTGGCTCCTCCTGGCTCTATCGGGTGTTGGTAAGGCCTTCGTCGACGTTGCCGGTCGGACGCTCCTCCATCGCGCTGTTCGTCCCGACATCCTGGCTCGCATCTTCGGAGTTCAGGAGAGCATGACCATGGGTGGAGTCGCAGTCGGCGCGATCATCGCCCCCATCTTGATCAACCGCCTGAGCCCTGAAGGAGCCCTCATCGCGACAGGGGTCTTCTTGCCGGCGGTCGGCGTGCTGGCGTGGGTCCAGATCCGGAAGTTGGACTCCGAAGCGCTTCTCCCAGGACCCGGGTTCGGAAGGCTCGAGTCGATCGCGATGTTCGCCTCGCTTCCGCTGGCAACTCTGGAGCAGCTCTCCCGAGACCTCATCCCGATGACGGCAGCGCCAGGCGTCGACATCTTCACCCAAGGTGACGACGGCGACATGGTCTACATCGTCGACCAAGGAAGCGTCGAGATCATCCGGCACGGCAGTGTGATCAACACCAATGGCCCCGGCGAGTACTTCGGTGAGATCGCACTGCTGCGCGACATCCCCCGTACTGCAACCGTTCGGGCTGTGGACGAGGTCCACCTGTACGCGCTGACCCGAGAAATCTTCCTCGAGGCTGTCACCGGCTCGTCGAAGTCGCACGAGCTCGCCCACGCCGAGGCGACCCGTCGCAGGCAGGGCGACGCCCCAGACTGACCTGCGCTGCGATTGCCCCGACCGAAGCTCGTGAGACGAATGAGGCACCCATGATCTCCAGCCGAGCTGCCGAGACGGCGGCCGATCTCGACACTGCGACTGAGATCATGACAACAGCATTCGCAGACGACCCGGTCTGGGGCGGCTGGGCCTTCCCCATCGACAACCCGGTCGCCAGGGACGAAGCCCGCCGTCGCTTCTGGCGATTCAACCTCGGCAGCGCTATGCGCTATCCCTGGGTTCGTCTCATTGCTGGCGCTGCTGCGCTGTGGGTGCCGCCAAACGGCTCCGAACTCACCGACGCCGAGGAGGCTGAGGTCGAGCCGCTCCTTCGGGAGCTCGTCGGAGCTCACACCGAGGCATTCCTCGAGTGCCTTGACCTCTTCGCCAGCACGCACCCCCGCGAGGAACCTCACTACTACCTCAGCCTCCTGGGAACACACGACGACTACCGAGGGCAAGGCGTGGGAATGCAACTGCTCAGCGAGAACCTCGCGCTGATCGACCGCGAGGGAGTGGCGAGCTACCTCGAGTCAACGAACCCGGCGAATGTCGCTCGCTATGAGTCGGTGGGATTCCGCCTTGTTGATTCATTCACCCTGCCCGCTGACGGGCCAACGGTCGACACGATGTGGCGCGAGGCGCGACCTGCCTGAGAACGGGTTCGCTCATGTCTTGTCGCCGCCGCGCGCGGGACGCAGGTACACAAACCAGTAGACGAGGCCGACGAGCACGCCCCCGCCAATGATGTTTCCTAGCGTGGCAGCGGTGATGTTGGTGACCATGCCACTCCAGTCCAGGGACGCCAGCTGCTCTGGGGTAAGGCCCGCTTCCTGGGCGGTTTCCGCGAGACCAGGTTCGTCCTTGAGAAGCATCCCCTGCGGAATGAAGTACATGTTGGCGATCGAGTGCTCGAAGCCAGCGGCGACGAAGGCAGCGATTGGAAAGATGATGGCAATGACCTTGTCCACCAGGGTCTTGCCTGCCATCGCCAGCCATACCGCGAGGCAGACCAGCACGTTGCACAGGATCCCCTTAACAAAGACGACACCGAAGGGAAGCGCCGTCTTGGTCGCGGCGATCGACAGCGCGGAAACACCAACTGCGCTACCACCGAGCTCCCAACCGCGCGCCAACCACACCATCACAACAATCGAGATCGCCCCGACAAAGTTGCCGGCGAACACGATTCCCCAGTTGCGGAGCAGTTGCGTCATGGTGATGTGGCCATCAACCAGACTCATGACCACGAGGTTGTTCCCGGTGAACAGCTCAGCACCAGCCACAACGACGAGAATCAGACCAAGTGAGAACGCCAGGCCAGCTAGCCAACGTGTTGGCCCGAACCCGAACTCCGACCCGGTGCCGACGATCGTCGACAACACGGCTCCGAATGCGATGAAGGCTCCAGCCAGAACACCAAGGACGAAGGTGGGAAAGGCCGCGCCCCCTGCCTTGGCGACTCCCTTGGTCTCGACCATCCGGGCGATCTCCGCAGGGGTATAGGCCTCGACTCCACCCATGGGCGATACGCGCTCAGGCTGAGCCATAACGACCCTCCATGTCCATGCGGCTCGGGGTCGGTACGGCCCCTCACTCGACGCTTCGGATGCTAGTGACTGGGAGCCATCCGGTCAGGGACCAAAGGTCATGTCACTTCGATGGGTTCACTCGGGAACGCCCACCTGCAGCAACACCTTGCCGATGTTGTCGCCGCGCTCAAGTACTCGGTGGGCCTCCGCTGCCTCGGTCCACGGCAGAACTCGATCGATCACCGGATGCACACGCTCGGCTTCGATAGCGGGCCACACGTGCTCGAGGACCTGCGTGACGATGGCGCCCTTCTCCTCAGGCGGACGCGCTCGCAACGTCGAGCCAAAGATGGAGGCACGCTTGGTGAGAAGTCGTCTCATGTCCAGCTCGCCGTTGACGCCCCCCTGCAGTCCGATCACCACGAGCCGCCCACCGGACGCCAGCGACCGGGTATTGGCGTCTAAGTACTTCGCGCCGATGACGTCCAGGATCACGTCGGCCCCTCGGCCATCGGTGGTCTCCTGCACAACAGCGGCCCAGTCCTGATCGCGGTAGTTGATGGCAACGTCTACGCCTAGCTCGACACAAACGTCGATCTTTCGCTGCGAACCGCAGGTGACGATCGAGCGAGCTCCGACCAGAGCTGCCAGCTGGATCGCCATGGTGCCGATGCCCGAACCGCCCCCATGGACGAGAACGGTCTCACCGCTGGCGAGTCCGGCAATCATCACCAGGTTGGACCACACGGTGCAGACCACCTCAGGCAGTGCGGCGGCCTCCAACAGGCCGACCGATGCCGGTACCGGCATCACCTGCACCGCAGGAACCGCCACCCGTTCGGCATACCCGCCGCCGGCGAGCAGGGCAGCGACCTCATCGCCGACTCGCCACCCTCCAACATCGGCGCCAACGGCAGATATGACCCCGGAGCACTCCAGGCCAAGGTAGGGCGCGGCGCCGGGCGTTGGCGGGTACCGGCCCTCCCGTTGCAGAAGATCGGCACGGTTGACGCCGGTCGCCACGACGTCGATGACGACGTCGCTCGGACCAGGATCAGGATCCGGTACCTCGGTGATCTCCAGAACCTCTGGGCCACCGGGTTCGGTCATCGTCATTGCCAGCACAGACTGAGCCTAACGGCCGGCATCTCCCACTATGGAATGTGAGTGACCGCGCGGGCCTCGGTGACTAGGGTGGCGTCTGGTCCCCCCACATCACCGGAGTTCACTCATGGAACGCCTCGCCGACTTCGTGCTGCACCATCGCAAATGGGTGATGGCTATCTGGGCCGTCATGTTCGTCATCGGCATTGTCGCTTCCGGCAAGGCGACCGAGCGGCTGACGACCGACTTCTCACTCCCCGGTCAACCGGGATACGAGACGTCAAAGCAGATCATCGAGGAGTACGGGAACGGCGGCAACACCCAACCCTTCATCCCCATCGCCACAGTGCCCGAGGGTGAGACAGCTCTCGACAACATGGACGAAATCACCGCTGTCTTCGAAGAGATCGACTCGGAGAACCCAACGTTCCGCTCGGCCTACTACGACAACAGCGGCGATGACGTCTTCCTCACCGACGACGGCCGCACGACATATGCCCTGGTCTTCGTCCCGTTCCCGGAAAGCTTCGACGCACCGCTGCCGAGTGAAACGATGGCGCCGATCCTCGAGTCGGCCAACGAAGAGACCGGCTTTGAGTGGACGCTCACCAGCTACGACATGCTTGCGGCCGGAGAGTCGTCAGAGACCGAGGCCCCAAGCGTTCTCTACGAGTTCATCCTGGGTTCGGTGCTGGCGCTGGCAGTCCTGATCTTCCTCTTCGCATCCTTCCTGGCCCTCGTTCCGCTCCTGATCGCCTTTGTCGCGATCCCCACCACGCTCACGATTGTCTTGCTTCTGACGTACGTGACCGACATGAGCTTTATCCTGCAGTTCCTCGTCACCTTGGTGGGCCTCGGCGTTGCGATCGACTACTCCCTGCTGCTCGTCACGAGATGGCGAGAGGAACGAGACCACGGTCGAGAGAACCACGAGGCGGTGAAGATCGCCATGAGCACCGCTGGACGTGCCGTTGTCTCCAGCGCCGGCACCGTTGCGATCAGCTTGATGGCTCTTCTGGTCATCCCGGTGCCCTTCCTCCGCAGCATGGGGCTTGGCGGGATGTTGATTCCAGTTGTCAGCACGATCGTTGTCCTGACACTGCTTCCCGCGTTGCTCGGGGGGATCGGGCCCCGCGTCGACTGGCCCAAGATCCGCCATGAGAACAAGGCGTCGCGGGCTTGGTCCCGCTGGGCGGCGATGATCGTCCGTCGACGCTGGCTAGCGGCCGGCGTGGCCCTGATCCTGCTCGGGCTACTGATCTTCCCTGTATTCGGCATCAAGATCGGTCAGTCCCAGACGTCATCCCTTGCGTCGTCCGGTTCTGCCTTCGAGGCGCTTCAACTGCTCCAGGACGGTGGCGTTCCTGGCGGTGTCGTTTCTCCGCTCGAGATGCTCGTCGATGGCGAATCCGCCGAAGCGCGCACCTCATCGACGGACAAAGTAGTGGCGAACACCAACGAGGTGGACGGAATCGATGCCGCATTCGCGCCGAACACCGAGGCGTGGTCGACGGACACCAGCCAGATCTCCATCGGTATCCCGGTCGAGGAGGCAGTCGACAGCACCAACGCGTCAGTTGTCACGAGGGTCAATGACGCCAATGCCGATGTTGCAGGGTTCGCCGGTACAGCAGGAGCAGCTGCGACGGTTCTTGACTACATCGATGCGGTCTACGGCAATTTCCCGCTCGTCATCGGGGTCATCGCACTGGTGACCTTCCTGCTGCTTGCCCGTGCCTTCCGCTCACTGCTGCTGCCGCTGAAGGCAGTCGTGCTGAACATCGCATCGGTCGCGGCCACCTTCGGCGTGGTCGTCTGGTTCTGGCAGGAGGGCAACGGCTCGGAGGCCCTTTTCGGTATCTCAGCTACCGGCGCAGTCACCTTCTGGCTGCCAGTGCTCATCTTTGCCTTCCTCTTCGGCCTCTCGATGGACTATGAGGTATTCATCCTGGCTCGAATGCGCGAGGAGTACGACGCCACCGGAAACACTGGCGCCGCCGTCACCCTCGGGCTCGGCCGAACTGGTCGACTGGTCACCGGTGCCGCGCTCATTCTCTTCTTCGCATTCCTGGCACTGGCATCTGCACCGGGGACTGACATCAAGGTGTTTGCGACGGCATTGGGCTTCGGCATCTTGCTCGACGCAACGCTGGTGCGCGCCCTGCTCGTCCCTGCGCTGGTCTCGCTCTTCGGCCGCTGGAACTGGTGGCTGCCGGCATGGGCGGCCCGGCCGCTCCGCGTCGAGCCGCACGAGGCAGTGGTCGAGTCGGCATCGGTCGTCGAAGAGGCCGAAGCCTCCATCCGTCCCTGAGCCGAGCGTGCACTCGACGTGCCTTGCAGAGTCCGTCTAGCTGATCCCGCTCGAGATCCATCAGAGCGGCAACCCGCAGTACGTTATGAAGACTTACCCTCCCTTTTCGCCCCGATTTGCCGCGCCAATCAACGCTAAGTCTTCACATCGAGGTCCGGGCTCTCCAGACAAGAGCTCAGCTGTCCCGACATGCGCGCAGCGTCCCGACAAGCACTCAGCGAGCGCGCATGACCACACCCAGCCGCGCGGTGGCACCAAGGATGCGTTCGATGAGCATCAAGAGGGCCCCTCCCGGTGGAAGGGGCCCTCTTGATGACGTGCGGGATGAATAGGTCAGGAGGACAGCACGGGCAGCAGAACCCGGTTGATCGCGTGGGCAATCTGCTTGTTGCCCTTGTTGATGTCGGTGACGACCACCTTGGGGTTGTCGAGGTCCTTGTTCTTGTCCTTCAGGAAGATGCCGTCCTTGGTGACATTGACACCAACGGTCTGCATGTTGGCCATGTCGAGCTTGGCGCCGTCGGAGTCCGCAGCAGTCTTGGCATTGATCTTTGCACCAGGAACAACGTGCTAGAGCAGAATCTGCTCGATGTTGCCGAGCCCGAGTGCGTCAACCAACTTGCCGGTCAGGTTCGCCTCGTTCTTGGCGGTGATGTTGAGGTCACCGGCGGTGCGCTCGAATCCGGCATCTGTCGGGATGAAGGCAGTGAGCGTGGTGTCTCCGTCGAGAAGCACCTTCACCGGAGAGTCGGCGTTGTCGCCGAGAACGGCCAGAACGGCCGCGGTCAAGATGTCGAAGTCGCCACCGTTCTTGTCGAAGCTGGGCTGGCCGTCGACGGTGTCGGCGAGTAGTACCTCGCCGAGGGACGTGGTACCAGGCGCGGCCTGGGCGGGGCTGGCCATCATCAGCGGGGCGGCGGCGAGGCCGGCGGCCGCAGCGATTGCCACGGCACGGGATCGGAGCTTCATCAGTGTCCTCCAGGGTGGGTTGCTTGGTAACCCTGTTTCGGACGGAGCCCCAGCCCTGGATGCACAACGCCTGAAGAAGTTTTCAGGCCTCGGAGGCTGCCTCGTCCTCCATGGCAACAACCCCTGGGATCCGGCTGCCGACAACGGTCGCGAGGTCCATCGCCAGCTCGAGATCCTCGTCGGTGAACTCCGGCTCCCCTGCTCGCCGACAGAGAAAGAGCTCCCCGAACACGCGGCCCTGAGCGACGATCGGGACCCCCATGAAACACGCAGGCACCTCACCGGGAAGGCTTTCGATGTACTCGGTGACAACCGCAAGCGTGTCGGTGCTGAGGTAGCCGCGGTGCGAAAGCAACCGCTCGGCAGCTGCCGGAAGCGCGCTCAAGGGGTAGCACTGGTTGACCGGGAACGTCACCTCGTGTGACTCCAACTCCCCGACGTTGACCAGGTCGCAGAAGTGGTCGTCAGCGATGAGCGTGATGTGGGCACTGCTCGCCGCCATGATCTCGGCCACCGAGACCGCAGCCCCGTACGCCAGGGACGAGAGCTCCTCGAAAGGGTCGATGGTGATGACCAGGTGCCGAATGATGTCCGAGCGCCCAGCGCCGGTCCACCCGCGGTGATAGCGCATGGCAGAGTTCTGGGGCGGTGTCCAGCCCACCGTCTACCTCCGCTCCAGCCGGTCTTCCCCCGGCCGTGGGGGTATCGGCCGGAGACCGATCTCCCTTAACCCGGCGACCAGCCCCTATGGGGCTCCCGGCGCGGTGTAGCTGGTCTTGACGACCGTGTAGAACTCCCGGGCATACGTCCCCTGCTCGCGTGGCCCATAGGACGAACCTCGTCGTCCGCCGAACGGGACGTGGTAGTCGACTCCAGCTGTCGGGACGTTCACCATCACCATTCCCGCACCGGAGTGGCGACGGAAATGGGAGGCCGCTGCCAGCGAAGTCGTGACGATCCCGCTGGAAAGGCCGAACTCGGTGTCGTTGGCCACGGCCAGGGCCTCTTCGTAGTTGGCCACCTCGACAACCGAAGCCACCGGTCCGAATACCTCCTCACGGTTGACCGTCATGGTGTTGTCAGTGCCCACTACCAACGCCGGAGACAGGTAGTGCCCTGACGTCTGGCACTCGATGCGCTCCCCGCCAACGACCTGGCCGCCTTCGTCCCCCGCGATGGCGAGGTATCGCTCGTCCTGGGCCAGCTGAGTGGCGTCGACCACCGGGCCCATCTGAGTTCCGGGCATGCGCGCATCGCCGACCCGCCAGGCCTGCATCCGCTCAGTGAGGGCTGCGACGAACCGGTCATGGATTCCCTTGGTGACAACCAGCCGGCTGGACGCGGTACACCGTTGGCCAGTTGACCCGAACGCACCCTGGAGCGCAACGTCGACAGCAACGTCGAGGTCTGCGTCGTCGAGCACGACCAGAGGGTTCTTGCCACCCATCTCCAGCTGCAACCGCGTCCGCTGAGGCGCCGCGGTCGCCAGGATGTGCTCGCCGGTGAGCACCGAACCGGTGAACGAGACGCCGTCGACGTCGGCGCTGCCGGTGAGTATCGGACCCACCTCGCGCCCCGAACCCATCACCAGGTTGAGAACCCCGTCGGGTAGACCGGCTCGGCGCAGGATGTCGACCAGCTCCCACGAACAGCCAGGAACCAGCTCAGCTGGCTTGAACACCACTGTGTTGCCGTAGGCCAGCGCCGGCGCGATCTTCCACGCGGGGATGGCAATCGGGAAGTTCCACGGGGTGATGATGCTGACCACCCCCAACGGTTCTCTGGTCATCGTCACCTCGAGGCCGGGACGAATCGAGTCGACCACCTCACCGGTGTTGCGCAGCGCCTGGCCGCCGTGAAACTTCAGGATCTGTCCGGCGCGCACCACCTCCCCACGTCCCTCGGGAAGCGTCTTACCTTCCTCCCGAGCGAGCAGGTCGCCCAGTTCGTCACTCCGCCGCAGCACCTCGTCACCGGCTCGGTCGAGGACATCGGCACGCTCCTGTGGGGTGGCGAACGCCCACCGCGGCAGAGCCTCGCGGGCCGCTGCAACCGCAGCCTCGGCATCGGACGCGCCGCCATGCGCGTACTCACCGATGACGTCGCCGGTGTCGCTGGGGTTGATGTTGGGGGTCCAGGAGCTACCCGTGACATCGGCGCCCCCGATGATGTTCGGTCGCCGTACCAAGCCACTTCCCGATCCACTGCCCAGGGTCATACCCAGAGCCTAAGACCCGCCCACTTCTCTCCCGGTCACGCCTTAGCCGGTCACACCTTGGCGAGAATCTCGTCCTCGGGAAGACCGCCCTGCCAGCGTCCAATCTCCACACCACCGGGCGAGAGAAGCACCCACGTTGGCTGCCCGGTGATCTCCAGCGCCTGCCAGGACTCAAAGCCTGGGTCCCAAAGCATCTGCGGAGTGCTCAGGCCATACCTGCTGACGAAGTCCTCCGCGAGCGCGAGGTCGTCTTGGGTTCCGATTCCCACCACTGTCACCGCGTTCGCGTTCTGCCTCGAAAAGGCCTCGACCGCCGGGGCTTCGGCAGCGCAGATCGCACAGTGCGGCGCCCACGCCCACACCGA
>JANLWJ010000006.1:0-8398 GCA_031364455.1 Actinomycetes bacterium
AGCGCAACAACAAGACGGTCGAAGGTCGGGCCACCCGGCTGCAAGCGAATCAGCGTCGCTGGACCTCCGACTGGGCCGCCGTGAAGCGAGCAGACCATCAGCTCAGTGGGATCAGACACCATCACGGTCGCCTCGATGTGCACCTGGCCAGGACCCTCCGGGCAGTACCGACGATCGGCCAGGACACCGCGAAGCCCCGAGTCTCCCGCTTCAAAGGCAACTAGCTCCTTTGGAGTTTGGTCAGGTTCAGACTCTGGTGTTGAGGTGCAGGCGCTCAGAGCCAACGTAGCGACCACCGTCATCAGTGCTAGCCGATGAACTCGCATGTGTCAGCCTCCGGAGTCGTCCGTTGCAATGTGACGGTTGCCGAGCGATCGCCGTTCCCTGGCTGAAGGTTAGGGCCGGTGGGCAAATCCCCGGCGGACACAAGCCTCCCTATGCCACCATGGCAGTCTGTCGAGGAGGGGGGAGAGAGACGCGTGCGACAACTCGCCTGGTTGAAGGAGAACGAGTTCGAGCTGGCCGTTGCTGCGATCCCCGTGGTCACGACGGTGATCGCCGTCTACCTCGTCCTCAGTTGGCCCAGCAACTTCGAGCAGTGGATGACCAGTGCCTGCAACGGGCTACGCGACGCCAACGCATCGATCAGCAGTGCCGATCGATCCGGGGTTGAAGAGGGATGGAGCACCACGGGCGCACTCGACCCTGCCGGTGAGCAGGGGGACGCCGACCAGACTGCAGTGCAGAGGGGCTGGGCGGCCTCCGACGCGTTGCAGCGAACACTTAGTCGATGGGACGAGAGCTCAGGTTCTGTTGCGCCAGCGGATCAGCCCCTGATCGACCGGGCCCTCGAGACCTGTGAGCCGTACGACTACCCGTGGTACTCGCCCTACCAAGTGATCGCGTCGAAGTGAGCGCCGGACTCCCTCGTATCTTGTTGCAGTAACTGGCGTTCTGGCAACGGTTAGTGCAGCAACATCACGCCCGGGACTGGCCGACGCCGACGCCCCGCATCCACAGCCTCCAGGATCAGCGGGCAGAATCGACACCATGCGAGCAGTCGTGCAGGTGGCGTCCGGTGCAGCGGTGCACGTCGACGGTGAGCGCGTCGGTGGCTTCGACGGACCTGGGCTGGTCGTCCTCGTCGGCGTAACCCACACCGACACCGAGCAGGATGCCGACAGGCTCGCCGAGAAGGTCTGGCAGCTGCGCATCATGGACGACGAGCAGTCGGCGTCCGACACCCAGGCACCCGTGCTGGTGGTCAGCCAGTTCACGCTCTACGCCGACCTGAAGAAGGGGCGCCGACCGAGCTGGTCGGCCGCTGCGCCGCGTCCGGTGAGCGAGCCGTTGGTGGACGCCGTCGTCACCGCGCTCCGTAGCCGTGGCGCGAGCGTGACGACCGGGGTGTTCGGCGCCGACATGGCGGTGTCACTGACCAACGACGGCCCTCGCACCTTGATCGTCGAAGTCTGAACTCGTCGAAGTCTAGCTCGGCAGCTGCCAGCGCTGCCCACCGTCCGGCGTCAACCAGGACTGCCCGGCGAGGTCGGCCCAGCCATCGGTCGGCGTTGCGAACGAGAGCGCGGGCAGCACCCGGTCATCGTCGATCGGGGTATCCCCCAAGCACCCACCGAGGTTCCACGACACACCACCGTCTTGTGTCACCTGCGCCTCGTAGCTCGGGCAGCGGCCACCATCACGGACGAGCACCCACCCAAGATTTCCGCCCTCGAACGCCATCGCCTGCGCTCCGACCACCGGCCTTCGCGGCTCCCACGTCAGCCCGCCGTCGGCGGTCGTGATCACTTCGCCACCGCTGCAGAGAACCGCCCCCTCGGTCTCGGAGACTTCTTCAACCGCCAGTGGCGCGACGTCGCGGTCGGGGCAGGGGTTCTTCGCGACACCGGAGGGCGTAGCGATGTCACGTGTGGTGTCGGGTAGCCGCACAAAGATGCCGGATGCCGATGTCGGCTCCGACCACGTCTCACCTTGGTCAGCCGATGCCCAGATCCGGACCCGGCACCGCTCGTCAGCTCCGACCACCTCGAGGGAGTCGGTGCCGGTGGTGCGGAGGTCGAGGATCGCCTCAGCCGGCACCTCCAACGGACGCCATGACTTGCCGCCGTTCGTCGTGCGCTCCAGTGCGGCGCCGCCGAGGCATGTTCCCGTGCCCCCCCGGTAGGCGACGTCGGTGTCGACCATCAACAGTGGCGGTTCAATGTTCTCCGGCAGCGCGTCAGTGATGGACCGGTCGTCGTCGGGCTTGCCGCCGTTGTCCGACTTCGTTTCCTCGTTGGGCGTGGCCAGCGCCGACCCGCTCGGTGTCGGATCTGGAGCCGATCGAGTACTGCGCATCGCAGCGAACGCCAGAACGACAGCGACGACGGCGAGCGCCACCAGACCGACCGTTGCCCACGTACCTCCCAGGCCCCCCGAGCGCCTCATCCCACTCCCTCATTCGATGACAGCGTCAGGGTAGTGGCTCGCCCAACTCACGAATCTCATCGGCAGACATGTTCTCCGGCCACCAGGACCGGTCGTTGGCATCCATCGCCTTCACCGCCGGCCCGATCCGATAGCCGATCTGTCGGGCCAGGTCGAGGAGCGCGGCCAGCTCACGGCCGGTGTAGTGCGAGCGCCCCTTCACTCGACCCGCGAAGACCTCTCCCACCACATCACCGCCGTACGCGACGGGGGCACCCAGACAGGTGGTCATCTGATACTCCGGCAGAAAGCGCTGGCTTTCCGGGATGCCGCCATCGTTACCGATCGACGCCACATAGCCGCTGCCGGAGCGAAGCAGTCGAGTGACGTTGGGGTAGTCGGCGACGGAGTAGTCCTCGCCACTGGGGTGCCCAACTTCGCGATAGCCCTCTTCACCAACGGTGACCAGGGTGCGGTACACGTCACCCCTCATCAGTGACATCGATGTCACATCGGCATCGAAGAAGTCGCAGATGAACCCAGCCGCTGCGTCCGCGATCTGGCTGAGGCCAGCGGTGTTCTTGAGGCTGTCGCGCAGGGCGTTGCCCGCCGCCAGCCGGCTGACGGCTGGCAGGTCGGACGGAAGGGGTCGTCGAGCATCCGGCGTCTGGTCGGACACGGCACCCCTCTCACGGCGAAGAGGCACCATCACGGGCGCCCCAGCTGGCTGCTTCTTTCGAACCTCGCCCCCGCTTGAGTCCGTGGGGCGATAGTGCCCCGTATTCGGGCAAATGTCATCGGAACACCCGCAAGTGCACCCAGATGTCACTTTCAGGGCGATTACCCTCGGTGACCCTCCCCGGCGCCGAGGCCTGAGCCAAGACCGTCGGGCCTCTACGCTGACGCCATGACCGAGCCAGCCCGCGCAGCTACCCCATGACCGGCGTATCCGTTGCCAGCCCGCTACGGCTGGCCACCGAGGCCGGGTTGGACGCCGGACGCAGCGGCGGAAACGCCATCGACGCTGCACTCGCCACGGCGGCCGTCCTGACGGTGGCATACCCCGCCAGCTGCGCCATCGGTGGCGACCTGCTCGCGCTGCTCCGCGAGCCAGATGGCCGCACCACGTACATCGACGCCTCGGGGCGCGCGCCGCTCGCCACTGACGTCGAGGCTGTCCGCAGCCGGCACCGCGAGATGCCGATCCATGGCCCGCTGCCGGTCACGGTCCCTGGCATGGTCGGGGGGTGGTCCACCCTTGCCGCCCATGGTGCCGCGTTGCCGTGGCGCGACCTCTTGGCGCCGGCGCAGGCTGCGGCCACCGACGGCATTCCGGTGTCGGCCGGGCTCGCGGAGTCAATCGCGGACACCGTGCCGCAGCTCGGACCCTTTCCGGACCTGGCGGCCCTGCTCTGCCCTGGGGGATCACCCCTCACCGAGGGACAGACCCTGCACCAACCGGCGCTCGCTGGCACGCTCGGCGTCCTCGCCGACTCTGGAGCGTCCGCCCTCTACGACGGCGAGCTCTCCGCAGCGCTCTGCGCGGGGCTGGCCGAACGGGGCGTCCCGATGACGCGCACCGACCTGCGAGAGTTCCGCGTCGATGAGGCCGCCCCGCTGCATGTGAACGTCGCCGGATGGCAGGTGCAAGCTGGACGCCCGAGCTCGCAGGCGTACCTCGTGCTTCGACTGCTTGGGATGCTTGACACCTTGGACGCCACCAGCAGCGACGCCCCGCTGCATCGACGGCTCCCCGCTCATCAGCTGGCGCGCGCATTCCTGCGGCTTTCGGAGGAACGCGACGCCATCCTCGCTGACCCACGCTTCATGACGCAGTCGATCGAGGACCTGCTGACGCCAGCGGCACTGCGGCAGCTCGCCGACGATGTCATCGCCGACGACGGAGGTCACGCGGTGGCGTCCACCCCCAGCGCTCACCCGGACGGCGACACCGTTGCGGTGGTCGCGGCCGATGACGAGGGGCGAAGCGTCTCACTGATCCAGAGCCTCTTCCACGGCTTCGGCTCGCTGATCCTGGAACCGACCACCGGGATCTTGATGCACGACCGCGGCGCCTGTTTCGTCCTCGACCCGGACTCACCCAACGTGCTGGCACCAGGCAAGCGGCCACTACACACGTTGTCACCGGTGCTGGCGCAGTCGCTCGACGATCCCGACGCCCACCGGCTCGTCGTCGGAACCATGGGTGGGCACGTGCAGCCGCAGATCCTGACGCAGGTCTTCTCACGCCTGATGGCCGGCGACGGCGCGCAGGGCGCCGTTGCTGCGCCGCGCTTCACCGTCGGCGCATGGGAGGCCGACGACCCGGCCGACATGGTCAACGTCGAGTCCGACATCGACCCCGCCGTGCTGCATGAGCTCGACGCGTACCCGGGGCCGCGCACCCGGCTGCCGAGTCACCACTCCTCGGTCGGTCACGCCCATGCAATCGGCGTCACTGGTACTGGTGCCGCCGCCAGCTTCGACACCGGCAGCGACCCCCGCGCCGACGGCTGACACCCAACCTCTGGCCGAGCGCACACCTGGTTGACGGCGTCAGCGGGCGAGCACCGTTCGGTAGTCGGACACGCGCACCACCCGGGCGGTGTCCCGGCCCGGTCCACGCGTGCTCGGTACCGGCACCGCTGTCGGCGTGCCGTCAATGGTGAACACCACCGACCGCACCCGCGGCACCGCGAGCGCCGTGACAGCTACCTGGCCAACGGCGAGCGGTAGCCCACCCGTCTCGAGGCCGCCCCCCAGCTCGAGCGCGACGACAACGCGGCCGCGCTTCACCTCACCGACGACCCGCACATCGGGTGGAAGCAGCGTCGTGAAACCGCGCGTCTGCTCCACCGGACCCGGCCCGCTCAACAGAGCGACGAGCGCGACATCGAGGCGTTCCTGGCGGGTCTCGGCCACCCCGAGCCGCACTGCCCTCACGAGCTTGTCGCCGCGCACCCAGGTCACGGTCAAGAGTCGCTGTTGAGCAGTTACTGGTGCGGTCGGCGTCTCCTCCGGCTGCAGCAGCTCGGCGATGTCGGAGTCGATCGGCTGCGGCCCATCGCCGGCAGCGACACCGCAGGCCGTCAGCGGCAACGTCAACAGCAGCGACAACACGACGCTGCCCACCGCCCCACTTCGCCGCCGCATCACGACGGCGCTCCAGGGATCTCGACGACGAAGCACGCCCCGCCGCTGTCGGCGTCCTCGTACCAACATGCGCCTCCGTGCGCCAGAACGTGGTCGCGCACGAGCGCGAGCCCGAGGCCGGTCCCGCCGCTGGACGCGCGACTCGGCGTCGACATCCCGCGCGAGAACCGGTCGAACACCGCCTCTCGGTTCTCGAGCGGTACTCCCGGCCCGGCATCGGAGACCGACAAGCGCACCGCGTCCCCAAACTGCTCGATGGCGACCCGCGTGACGCCGCCACCGTGCGCATCAGCGTTCTGCACCAGGTTGGCGATCACCCGGCTCAGTCGCCGGCCGTCCGCACGCACCAGGGTTTCGCCGCTGCGCACCAGCAGGTCTTGGCGGCCGTCGAGCTCGAGCGACGCGAGATCGGCGAGGTCAACAACCGGTTGCGTGGCAGGGTCGAGCGGCTCATGGTCGCGAGCAAGGTCGAGCAGGTCCTCGAGCAGCTCAGCAAAGCGCGCGATGTCGACCACCAGCAGATCGACGGCTTCCCTCGCGACCGATGGCAGCTCGGCGCGCCGCGACTCCAGCACCGACGCACTCGCCGTCATGGTCGTCAGTGGGCTGCGCAGCTCATGACTGACGTCGGCGGCGAACTGAGCGTCGCGCTGGATCCTCGTCGCGAGGGTGTCGGCCATCGCGTTGAACGAGCTGGAGATGGCGGTGAGGTCAGGGTCGGTCGTAGTGGGCGCCCGCGCTTCGAGGTCGCCAGCAGCAAGCTTGGTGGCTGCCTGGGCGACGTCGTTGAGCGGACGCAGCACCCGGCTCGCCGCCCACCAACCGAGCGCCGCCCCTAGCAGTGAGGTCAGCAGCGCCGCCGCGACACCGGCCCAGATGATCGTCTGCAGTGTCGTGTCGAGGTTCGCGAGTTCGGTTACCTCGTAGTAGGCGTACCCCCCCTGCAGCGGAACGCCGACAGCGACAACGGGCGTCCCGCCGGAGCGGGAGATCTGCACACTGGGTTGGCGTGCTTCGGTGGCCGAGACGAGATCTGCCGGAAGGTCATCGGTGGTCAGACCTATCGCGGTGCTCGCCGATGCCTCGGGCGCAACCAGAATCGCTTCGGCGCCAGTGCCCAGGCGCACAGCACCGAGCGCGCCCGACGGGTCGGCTCCATCGCGGGTAAGTCGGCTCTCGACGAAGAGCCCGTTGACGACAGCCTGCCGACTCGCTGCACGTTCGCGTTGGTCGACGAGGTACCGCGCACTCACGACGTCGGTGACAAGGGTAACCATCACCGACAGCAGCAGTGCGCCGGCTGCGAACCCGAGGATGACGCGTCCCCGGAGTCCCAGCGTTCTCACGTCCTTGCCTGCAGCCGGTAGCCCAGCCCACGCACGGTGACGAGCAGCTCCGGCTGCGACGGGTCGTTCTCGAGCTTGACGCGCAGCCGTCGCACTGTGACATCTACGAGTCGGTCGTCACCTGATGTCTGGTAGCCCCAGACCCGTTCGAGCAGCTGTGGCCGGCTGAGCATCTGCCCGAGGTGTCTGCTGAGCTCGACCAAGAGGCGGAACTCCATGGCGGTAAGTGTCACCTCATCAGCGCCACGCCGCAGCCAACCGCCGTTCTTGCTGAACGTCAACCCAGATGGGCCGCTGCTCAGCACGACGACGTCCGTCGGCGACTCCTCAGCGCGAACGGGCGCATCGCGGCGTCGCACGGCGCGGATGCGGGCGGCCAGCTCTTTGACGACGATCGGCTTGACGACGTAGTCGTCAGCACCGGCTTCGAGGCCGGCCACGACGTCAGTGGTGTCGCCGCGCGCGCTTGTGATGATGATCGGCACCTGGCTGCGGGTGCGGACCTCACGGATCAGGTCGCGGCCGTCGGAGTTGCCGAGCATGACGTCAACGAGCAGGACGTCGGGCTGTTCGCGCTCGAAGGCGGCCAGGCCCTCCGCCACGTCCGACGCCTCGATGACCTCGAAGCCCTCCTCGCCCAGTGCCAGGCGCAGTGCGGCGCGGATCCGGTCGTCGTCCTCGACGAGCAGCGTCTTTACGGCCATGCCCTCATTCTTACCGGCCGCTCACACGCCCAGTCACACGCCGGGTCACACGCCCAGTCACACGCCGGGTCACCCGCCCAGTCACACGCCGGGTCACACGCCCAGTCACACGCCGGGTCACCCGTCTGGCCCCGTCCGAAGTTGTCAAGGAACTGTCACATCACTGACCGGTCGCTGACACCTACGGCGTTCACGATGGATCCACGGCACGTCCCCTTCCCAGGATGTGGTTCTCCGCTACAAGGAGGTACCGCCATGACGATCACGACCCGCCTTGCGACCCCCACCAGTTCCACAGCCCCCACTCTCTCGGCCACCGGACGCGAGACGATTGTCCTCACCGTCGGCCCCGCCAGCAGCGACCACTTCGTGAGCCTGGTCGAGACCTTCGGCGAGGCGACCCGCTCAGCCTGCCGCTCCCTGGTCCTGGACCTCAGCGCCGTCGACCGGATCGACTCCGACTTGCTCGGCCTGCTGCTTTGGGCCCATGGCCGGCTCGCCCAGCGCGGCGCCCGCCTGGTGCTCGCACGTCCGAGTGCCGCCACCAAGGCACTTCTCGGCAAGAGCGGCCTCGACCACGTCCTGCAGGTCAGCGACATCCTTCCCGCCGCCGCATGACCAGCGCCGCGATCGTTCTGCCTGACTCCTCGTCCGCGGCCCCCGCCGTGCACTGCCTAGCCGGCGACGCATCGGTGGCGGCCGCCGTCGTCCGCGGCGACAACGCGATGGTGCTGGTCGCCGAGGACGCCGGTACGCACTCCGACGAGC
>JANLWJ010000019.1:0-2660 GCA_031364455.1 Actinomycetes bacterium
GCGCTCATCACCGCCACGCTCAAGGCCTACCGGCCCGGCGATGCGGTGCTCTCCGAGGAGGGTGTCGACGACCTCGCTCGACTCGACGCCGACCGGGTCTGGATCGTCGATCCCCTCGATGGCACCCGGGAGTTCTCCGAGCCGCCGCGTGATGACTGGGCCATCCACGTCGCCTTGTGGGAGCGAGGTGCAGGGGGTCCCGGCAGTGTGGGCGAACTCACGGCCGGTGCTGTGGCGTTACCTGCCAAAGACCTCACCCTGGCCACCTACGATGTACCTGTCCTTGCGCCGTCCCGTTCGGGTCGACCGCGCTTCATGGTCAGTCGCACCCGGCCCGCTGCCGAGGCTGAGCATGTCGCGCAGGAGCTTGGTGGCGAACTTGTCCCCATGGGATCTGCCGGGGCTAAGGCAATGGCTGTCCTCCTCGGCGAGGGGGACGCCTACGTACACTCCGGTGGGCAGTACGAGTGGGACAGCGCCGCTCCGGTGGCGGTAGCGCGGGCGGCTGGGCTGCACTGCAGCCGGATCGATGGCAGCCCGATGGTCTACAACCAGGCCAACACCCTGCTGCCTGACCTGGTCATCTGCCGGCCCGAGTTGGCAGAAGGCGTACTCGCCGCGTTGGCCTGACGGCTGACCGACGGAACAAGGAGAGAAGCGTGTCCTCGATCGACTACCAGTTGTCGCAGCTGGACCTGCTTGAGGCGGAGTCCATCCACATCATGCGGGAGGTTGCCGCCGAGTTCGAGCGTCCTGGACTGCTCTTCTCGGGCGGCAAGGACTCCATCGTCATGCTTCGGTTGGCCGAGAAGGCCTTCTGGCCGGCGAAGATCCCCTTCCCCTTGATGCACGTCGACACCGGGCACAACTTCGACCAGGTCATCGAGTACCGCGACCGCCGCGTCGCTGAGCTCGGCGCCCGGCTGATCGTTGCCTCGGTCGAGGACGCCATTGCCGAAGGGCTCGTCCAGGACCCCACCGGTCCGCGGGCCTCTCGCAACAGCATCCAGACCGTGCCACTTCTCAAGGGCATCCTTGACAACAAGTTTGACGCCGTCTTCGGTGGCGCTCGCCGCGACGAAGAGAAGGCTAGGGCCAAGGAGCGGGTCTTCTCATTCCGTGACGAGTTCGGCCAGTGGGACCCCAAGGCCCAGCGCCCCGAGCTCTGGAGCCTGTACAACGGGCGCCACCGTCAGGGTGAGCACATCCGAATCTTCCCGCTGTCGAACTGGACCGAGCTCGACATCTGGCAGTACGTCAAGCGCGAAGAGCTCGAGCTCCCGTCGATCTACTTCGCGCACAAGCGCCCGGTCTTCTGGCGCGACAACATGCTGATGGCCGTCACCGACGTCACGCCAGCCGACGATGGCGCAGAGGTCTTCGACCAGATGGTGCGTTACCGGACGGTGGGCGACATGACGTGCACGGCCGCCGTCGAGTCGGACGCTGACACGTTGGACAAGATCATCGAAGACGTCGCAGCCAGCCGGATCACCGAGCGCGGCGCGACAAGAGCTGACGACCGGGCCTCCGAGGCCGCAATGGAAGACCGTAAGCGCGAGGGGTACTTCTGATGGAGCTGCTGAGACTGGCGACTGCTGGCTCGGTCGACGACGGCAAGAGCACGTTGATCGGTCGGTTGCTGTACGACAGCAAGTCGATCTTCGAGGACCAGCTCGAGGCAGTTGAGCGGACCTCGCGTGACCAGGGTGCGGAGTACACCAACCTCGAGCTGTTGACCGACGGGCTGCGGGCCGAGCGCGAACAGGGCATCACGATCGACGTGGCCTACCGCTACTTCGCGACACCCAGGCGCAAGTTCATCATCGCCGACACGCCCGGACACATCCAGTACACCCGGAACATGGTCACGGGAGCCTCGACGGCCAACCTCACGATGATCTTGGTAGATGCCCGCAACGGTGTGATCGAGCAGAGTCGGCGTCACACCTTTCTGTCTGCGCTACTGCGGGTGCCGCACGTGGTCATGTTGGTCAACAAGATGGATCTCGTCGACTACGACGAGGCGGTTTACCAAAGGATCGCTGACGACTTCCGGGCCTTTGCCGCCAAGCTCGACATCCCCGATCTCACGATCATCCCGGTCTCAGCCCTCAAGGGCGACAACGTTGTCTCGCGTTCTGAGAACATGCCGTGGTACGAGGGAAGCTCGTTGCTGCACCACTTGGAGAACATCCACATCGGGTCTGACCTGAACCTGATCGACGTGCGCTTTCCTGTTCAGTACGTCATCCGGCCGCAGTCGGACGCCTACCACGACTACCGTGGGTACGCGGGTACGGTCGCCGGTGGCACCATCAAGGTGGGCGACGAGATCATGGTGCAACCCAGTGGGCTCACCACTCGAGTCGTTGGTATCGACCTCTACGGCCAGGAGCTGCAGGAGGCTCACCCGCCGATGTCAGTTTCTATTCGGCTCGCCGACGACCTCGACATCAGCCGCGGTGACATGCTCTGCCGCCCGCATAACCACCCGCACGCCACGCAGGACATTGACGCGATGGTCGTATGGATGCAGCAGGGCACCCGGATTCAAGAGGGCAACCGTTACATCATCAAGCACACGACGCGAACCGCGAAGACGATCGTCAAGGATCTGCAGTACCGCCTCGACATCAACAACCTGCACCGCGACGAGA
>JANLWJ010000052.1:0-14043 GCA_031364455.1 Actinomycetes bacterium
GTCCACGATCGTCAACGTGTCGGAAACGCCAACGGAGTTTCCACCAGTGATGACGACATCGGCGCCGGCCGCCGCCTGGTTGACATTGGCAGTCACTGGGTAAGCCTGGCTGTCGGTGAAGAAGGTCTCCAGCTCGTTAGCCACGGTACGCAGGTCGGATTTCATGCCTGCCTCCGTTGCCTTGGCGCGCTGGTTCAAGAAGACCGGAATTGCGATGGCGGCAAGAATGCCGATGATGATGATGACGACCAGGAGCTCGATGAGGGTGAAGCCACCCTCATTCTCTTCCTGTGCCTTGCGGATGCGAGCGAGCATCTGTTTGTCCCTTTCCCACTGTGCGGTGAGCCGTGCGGCGCTCGCCCTTGGATGATCCTCGGCGGACGTATCCGCCGGGAAATCAGCCGAGGTAGCTGGGCTGACCACGAGGGTCCCCTGGCTTTGCGACCCTGTCTTGCGACAGGTGTGCCTTTTCTGGCCGGTTGGCTCTTTACGGGTAGTGCTTCGACCCCGCAAGGAGCGATCTTTAGCCTGCAGGCCCGTCGACTACTCCTGGATCAGGTCGAAGACCTTGAAGATCGGCATGTACATCGCAATGATCATCGCGCCGACGATCCCACCGAGGAAGGCAATCATCAGCGGCTCGATCAGCGAGGTGAGCGCCTCAGTGGTGGCCTCGACCTCCTGGTCGTAGAACTCTGAGATCTTGTGCAGCATCTCGTCGAGCTGTCCGGTGTCCTCACCGACCGACATCATCTGCACCACCATGGGCGGGAAGACCGCGTGGTTCGCCAGCGGGGCCGATAGTGACTCACCGTTGCGCACGCTTTCCTGGACATCGCGGACGGCCCTCGCGACCACCACGTTGCCAGAGGTGTCTGCCACGATGTCGAGGCTCTGCAGGATCGGTACGCCGGCATGCAGCATGGTGCCGAAGTTGCGGGTGAATCGGCTCAAGGCGATCTTCTGCATGAGCGGCCCAAAGACCGGCATCTTGAGCTTTATGGGGTCGAGGATGTTGGCGACCTGCTCTTTGTGCTTGATCTTCCGCCATACGACCGTGAAGACAATGAAGCCCACAATCATGAAGGGGAATCCGACTTTGACGATCTCACTCAGGAGTACCAGGATCCGGGTCGGTAGGGGTAGCGGTGCGCCGAGCCCCTCGAACATCTTGGCGAAGACGGGAACGATGAAGAGCAGCATCCCCGTCACGGCCATGATGGCCATCACGAAGACCACGACCGGGTACGTCATCGCGCTCTTGATCTTGCCCTTGAGCTTGACCTCGGCCTCGTAGTTCTCGGCGATCTGCAGCAGCACACCGTCGAGGAAACCGCCGACCTCACCTGCGCGCACCATGTTGACCATCAGTGGCGGGAAGATCCTCGGGTGCGACGCCAGTGCGCCAGAGAGTGGGTTACCCGTCTCGACGTCGTTGCGCACCTCGGTCAAGACCTGAGCCAACACTTTGTTGTCCGTCTGCTCCGACAAGATGTTGAGCGCCCGGAGCAGCGACAGACCAGAGTTGATCATCGTCGCGAACTGGCGGGACATGATCGACAGATCCTTCAGCTTCACCTTGCCGCCGAAACCTGGGATCTTCAGCTCGGTCTTCATCCCGCCACCGGCCTTGGAGATGCTGACCGTTGCGTAACCCATGCTGGTCAGCTTCTGCGCCACCGCAGACTGCGACTCCGCCTCAAGCGTGCCGGAGACAATCTTTCCGGTCTTGTCCCTGACCTGGTACTGGAAGGTCGTGTTTCCCATGAGTTGACGCTCCCGTCAGCCGCGGCCGGTAAGCCGGTTGAAGTCTTCGATGTGGTGGCACTTCTCGGTGCCGGTCTCGTAGGTGATGCGTCCCTTGTTGACGAGATCGGCTAGATGCTGGTCCATGGTCTGCATGCCGAACTTGGTTCCGGCCTGCATGGCGCTGTAGATCTGGTGCGTCTTCCCCTCACGGATCAAGTTTCGGATAGCCGGGGTAGCAACCAAGATCTCGCAGGCCACCACCCGCCCTTTGCCGTCAGTGGTGCGGGCCAAGGTCTGGCAGACCACCCCCTGCAGCGACTGGGCGAGCTGTGCGCGCACCTGCTGCTGCTGGTGGGGCGGGAAGACGTCGATGATGCGGTCGATCGTCTGGGCAGCGTCCTGGGTGTGCAGGGTCGCGTAGACGAGGTGCCCGGTCTCTGCGGCGGTCAGCGCCACCCCGATCGTCTCGAGGTCACGCATCTCACCCACCAGGATGATGTCGGGGTCCTGACGCAGGACGTGCTTGAGCGCGTTCTTGAACGACTTGGTGTCCTCGCCGACCTCGCGCTGGTTCACCAGGCTCATCTGGTGACGGTGCAAGAACTCGATCGGGTCCTCACACGTCATGATGTGCTCTTTGCGCTGACGGTTCGCCAGGTCGAGCAGCGAAGCCAGCGTCGTCGACTTCCCAGAACCGGTCGGGCCGGTGACGAGGACGAAGCCACGTGGCAACGCGGCGAAGTTGGCCACCTGTGTCGGAACCCCGAGGTCTTCGAGCTTCTTGATCTCGAAGGGGATGATGCGGAAAGCAGCGCCGACAGAGTCCCGCTGGCGGTACATGTTCACCCTGAAGCGCGCTCGTCCAGGGACTGAGTAGGCGAAGTCGAGCTCGAGCTCCTCCTCGAAGTGCTCCCGCTGCCGCTGGGTGATGGCGGCGTACATCACCCGCTGGATGACCGGTGGCGTGAGGACCGGGTACTGCTCCATCTGGGCGAGCTCACCGTTGACGCGGATCGCCGGACGCGCCCCAGCAGTGATGTGCAGGTCAGAGGCGCCCTGTTCGAGCATGTGGAGTAGCAGCTCGACCAATACGATTTCGTCACCGGCAAGGCTCGGCTCGGTGGAGACGCGGGTATAGGCAGTTTCGTCGGCCTCGGTATCGGCGAGCTCGACCATCGGCTCGGGAGCTGCGTACTCCTGGACGTACTCTGGCTCTGCGGCCGGCTCCTCGACGCCAGCGCTGGTGTCAACCGGCTCGGGCTGTGCCTCCGGCACGCTGCCCTGGTCGTCGTGGAAGGCCTGGTAGTCAAAGCTTGCTGGCTCCGGTTCGGTCTCGACATCGACCGTTGCCGCTTCCTCAGCGGCGATCGTCAGTGACATCGGCAGCCCGGACGAAGCCTCAGGGACCGACTCCTCAGGGGCCAACAGCGACCCGGCGTCGAAGGATGTGGGGTCAAAGCTGGGCACTGAGTCGCTGACGGGATCCTGGCTGGCCTCTGGCGCAACATCGGCAACCGGCTCTGGCTCGGCAGTAGTCGTCGGGGCCGGTGCTGGCGTGAAGAACCCCGTGTCCGATTCTGGCGCCGGAGCGTCGGGGCGTGAGTCGTCGCCCTGCGGCGCACCGCTGAACTCTGTGGTCTCCACGTCGAACTGCCTCCTTGGGCGTACACCACGAGCACCACCGACGGCGGTACCCCTGTAGCGGTCTTTCGGCCTCTAGAGGTCACCCCTTGAGCCGACTCCTGGAGAACTAGTCATCTGGTGTGCGCCCGGTGCCATCGCCCGCTTCCATCAATGGGTCGCTGAGGCGCATCTGGCCTAGACGACGACGCGCAGGATCTCGTCGATCGTTGTGACCCCGCTGGCCACCTTGAGCATTCCGTCGTCGCGCAGCGTGCGCATGCCCTCAGCGAGTGCCGTCTGGGAGATGACCGTCGCCGAAGCGCGCTCGACCGCGTGGCGTTCAACCGTTTCAGAGACGGCCATCACCTCGTGAAGGGCGAGTCGGCCGCGGTAGCCGGTCTTGGAGCACGCCGGGCACCCCGCCGCCCGGTAGAGGGTGGGCAGCTCCTGCCCGTCGACCCAGGGGAACCGGGCCTGCACCAGGGCGTCCGGCGTTGGCTGGTACGCCTCTTTGCACTTGGTGCAGAGCCGTCGAGCCAGTCGTTGAGCCAGGACACAGTCCAGGGCCGATCCGACCAGGAACGGCTCGAGCCCCATCTCGGTGAGCCGGGTCACCGCGGAGGGGGCGTCGTTGGTGTGCAGCGTCGAGAGGACCAGGTGGCCGGTGAGGGCCGCCTCGACCGCGATCTGGGCGGTCTCGTGGTCGCGGATCTCACCGATCAGCACGATGTCGGGGTCACAGCGAAGGATCGACCTCAGCGCCGCGGCGAAGGTGAGGCCGGCCTTGGCGTTGGTCTGAACCTGGTTGATGCCAGGAAGCCGGTACTCGACCGGGTCCTCGACGGTGATGACATTGACCTCAGGGCGAGCGATCTGGTTGAGGGTGGCGTACAGCGTCGTTGACTTTCCCGAACCGGTTGGACCGGTCACCAGGATCATCCCGTACGGCTTGGAGAAGCTCTGGGCAAAGACATCGCGGTTGAACTCGGAGAAACCCAGGTCGGAGAGCGCCATCTGGGCATTGGAGTTGTCCAAAATACGCATGACAACCTTTTCGCCCCAGACTGTTGGGAGTGTTGCCACACGGAGGTCGATCTTCTTGCCCTGGTGGTTGACCGAGAGCCGTCCGTCCTGAGGGACGCGTCGTTCGGCAATGTTGATGTCGGACATGATCTTCAGGCGGCTGATCACGCCTGACTGGATGTTCTTCGGCGACTTCATCACCTCGTGCAGGACACCGTCGATGCGATATCGAACGACGAGCGAGTGCTCCCCCGGCTCGAGGTGGATGTCAGAAGCGCGGTCCTGGATCGCCTGGCTGATGAGCAGGTTGACGAACTTGACGATCGGCGCGTCCTCAACGACCTCCTTGAGCCCGGCGAGGTCCTCCTCGTCCTCGTCGCCATGCATGACGGCGGTGAGGTCGTCGAGGTCGGAGTCAGCGCGGAAGTAGCGGTCGATGGCGCCCAGCACGTCGGCACGCGTTGCGACGACGGGTCGAACCTCCAGGCCGGTGATCGAGCGGATGTCATCGATCGCGAAGACGTTCGCCGGGTCGGCCATGGCGACCAGGAGCTTGCCCTCGTCGTCGATGCGTAGGGGCAAGGCGGAGTGCTTGCGGCAGATGGCTCCAGAGACCCTGGCGATGATGCTTCCGTCAACCGGATAGTCGCCGAGGTCGACAAACTCCAGCCCGATCTGCTGGGCGAGCGCGGCCACCAGCTGCGACTCGGTGAGGACGCCCTGGTCGACGAGAACCCGGCCCAGGGCCTTGCCCTGTTCCTTGTGCTCGCGAAACGCAATGAAGAGCTGGTCCTCGGTGACCAGCCCGTCCTGCAACAGGATGTCGCCCAGCTGCTTCACGCCAACGCCCTCCACCTTCGGTCGCCCAAGAAGGGTCTATCCCCCCGGGCACCGATGTCTTGGACTAGATCGGCCGATCGCTGGCCGTCTTGAGCAAACCGGCCTTCTGATGGCTACTCAGACACCGACCAGCGTGCGGGCCACCGCCCGAAAGGCGCCGACCCGAGGGTCACCGGCGGCGAGCTCATGGCCGGAGCCATCGGAGAAGCCAAGGTGCACGCCACTCGCCCGTGGCGCCGGGACCGGCACAGGTGTTGGCAGCGGGACAGGGCGCCCGATTGCGTGACGCCCCTTCGGAGCCTCAGTCGAGCGGCGGGAGAGCCAGCGCATGACAGTTCCGGTCGGCGTCAGACGCCTGCGGTCGCCGTTTCGACCTCGTCCAGGACCGAGTAGAGCAGGGCAAGGAGGACGGCCTTGACCGACTCCTTGTCCGTGGCATCACAGGGGACGAGCGCGACCGAGCTGTCGACGCGGAGCGCCTGCCTGATGCGGGCCTCCTCGACCTCGTCGACACCGGTGGTGCGGTTCAGCGCAACGACGAACGGCACGCGGGCCATCCGACGGAAGGCATCGAGGATCCCTGCGGCCTCGGCCAGCGAGTCGGGTCGGTTTGCATCCAGCAGCAGCACGTAGCCGAGCATCCCCTCACCGAGGATCTCCCACATGAAATCGAACCGCTCCTGTCCCGGGGTACCGAACAGGTAGAGCACTAGCTCGCGGTCGATGGTGATGCGTCCGAAGTCCATCGCCACCGTTGTCTCGTTCTTGCGTGACCGAGTGCTGTCGGAGATCCCGCGTTCGGTCGACAGCACGGTGATCTCGCTGATCGTGCGGATCAGCGTTGTCTTACCGGCCGCGAACGGTCCGGTGATGACCACCTTGACGGCCTGACCACCGTGCCGACGACGTTGTTTGGTTGCCATGTCAGAGCCCCCGGACGCCGGCGATGAGGCGCAGCATGAGGCTGCGGTTGACGGTTGGATCACGTTCGATGGCGCTCTCGCCAGCTGGAGCAGCTGCGGTCGCGACTCCGGCAACGCCACTCACTCCCCCAGCCGAGCTGCCGGAGAGACCACCGGCCATCCCATGGCCCACTCCCACCGGCGAACCGAGCGGAGCCGAGCCGGCAGCGGCCGGTGCGGCAAATCCTGGGGCGCGACCAGGTTCTGGGTGGTCGACATCACGAGGAGGAAGGAAGGGCTCGGGGCGCGGAGGGACGACGGTGGCCGGGTCATGCGCCCCCGGCAACAGACCGGGTGCGGCCGCGGCAGCTGCCGGAGCAGGAACTGAGACTGGGGTAGCGGCGGGCACCACTGGAGCGGGAGGCAAAGCTGGGGTGAGCGGTCCACCAGCGGTTGCCGGAACCGTCGCGCCGGGGAACACCAGACCCTGAGTCTGACCGACAGTCTGACCGGCAGGAGTCACCGCGCCAGGGGCCGACTCGACCGGCGGAGCGGCGGCCGGTACCTCCAGCGGCGCAAGCAACTGCTGCCTGCGCAGGACGAGCGAGACATGATCGGGGCTCTCCTCATCCCGAAGGACGAGCAAACCCCGCTGAAGCAGGCTAGCCAGGGTCGAGACGACGGTGTACTGCCCAGCACCGGACACTTCGACCAGGTCCCCGACCGAGCGGGTGCCGTCGATGAGGGCCAGCAGGGCCCACTCGTCCCGTTCCAGGCTCGTATTCTCCGCCAGGACGACCGGCATGGTCAGCACCACGTCAGGGCTGGGAATCAGCCGTGACAGCGCCTCCCATGACTCCCGCCGTGTCGTCGCCTCGCCCACGATCTGCTCAGCGGGGACCACGAGCCCGACGTCGTCGGGGTTCTCCTCGCCCATTCCGAAAGCGAAGTCACCATTTGGCCAACGCAGCAGGTCGAAGACAGCGTCGACCGCCTGCTCCATCGCCAGCCGCTGCACGAGAGAGCTGTCCACCGAACCGGCCTCGACCAGTGCCCGAGCGATACCGGCACCGTCACCAACTGCCCGCTCGACGGCACGTCGGAGGGCCGCGTCATCTGCGGCACCGAGGCCGACCAGGCGACGGGCAAGCGCTTGTCGAGCGATATCGGAGATCGCGCCGGTGACCATGCCGTCAGCGAAGAAGACTATGCCGGAGACCTGACCGTTGGTCAGGTGCAGTCCTCCGGATTTCTTCGTCAGGCTGAGCAGCTGGAAGACGTCCGGAAGACTGAAGGCGTCGAGCGAACCTTCGAGCTTCACGTCAGGTCACGATCCTTCGATGACAGGAGTGGGCGATGGCAGGTGGTGCGAGCCGGTCAGGACCAGGAGCTGCCGTCGGACGCCACAACAGCTGGCCGACGATCGTCTGGCTGGACCTGGGTGAGGTGCGGGAAACGATCGGTGGACGACTGGTTCTCGTCGCTGCTGTTATCGCTGGTCTGGCCGTTGTCGCTGGACTGCGCGTGCTGAGGCATCGGCTCCAGCTGGACCTGCGGAACCTGGACCGGTTGCACCTGCACCGGCTGCACCTGTACCGGCTGGATCTGCACCGGATGTTCCTCTTGGACCGGCTGCGCCTCCTGGACCTGAGGCACCTGCTCAACGGGTTGGACCTGCTGCATCGGTGCGGCCGGTGGCTCGGGAGCCACGTAGACCAGCGGTGGCAGGGCCGGCTCGGGAGCAGCCTCGATCCGAAGGGCAGTGCCAACGGCAGCTGCCGCCTGCTTGACCTCGAAGAGCATCAGGCCGACCTTGGCACCAAGGCGGCCGACTGCCACCAGAACTGCCTCGTCGTCAGCGCTGACCAAGAAGACGGTGCCGTTGTCACCCTCGACGTAGACCTGGGACAGATCGCCGCGGCCAAGGCCCTGCGCCGCGCGTTCACCGAGCGAGAGCAGGGCAGCAGACATTGCCGCGACCCGATCTTCGTCCATACCGGCCGGCAGCGCAGACGCCATCGGCAGCCCGTCGAAGGTGACGACCGCTGCAGCCTCGACGTCTGGGGCTTGGCGCAGGAGCGCTCCAAGGACCTGGTCGAGCTGAATCGAACGTCCCGCGGTACCGCTGAGTGCGGCGGCGTAGGGATCTGACATGGTGCACCTCTCGCATCCGGCCGCGTCGCCGGTCGGGAGAGCCGACCGGACCTTAGAGGGTGCTTCGGCTGTGTTACTGCTCCGCTTGAGCGATATTGCCGCTACCCCGTGTGACGCCGCGCTCGGGGCTCACCGAGCATCCAGAGCAGCAGATCCGGCTTCCCGAAGTAGGTCGGCCGAGGGTCGACGGCCGGTTACCAAGGTGACCTGCTCAACGGCTTGCCGAACCAGCAGCTCCAGACCCCCGACGACTCGCCCCCCTGCGCCCTGCCACGCCGTTGCCAGCGGTGTCGGCCAGGGGTGGTAGAGGACATCGACCAACAGTCTGGGCCGGACTGGCGACGGGAAGGCCACAGCCACGTCAGCCGGAACCGTGCTCAGCACGACGTCACTGGCAAGAGCCTCGGCCGTTGGCGGCCAACGGCCAACCTCGACCTCGATCTCGAGGGGGTCGGCAAGGGCCGCCAGCTCGGTAGCCGGCTCGGGCCGTCGAGCCAGAACCACCACGTGGGGGACGCCGTTTGCCGCCAGAGCTGCGACCGCAGACCGCGCCGTAGCCCCCGAACCGATGACGGTCGCCGTGCTGGAAGCACCGACCTCTGAGTCGGCGAAGATCGACTGCAGGCCGGTGATGTCGGTGTTGAAGCCTGCCCGACCCGAACCGTCGAGCAGCACCGTGTTCACCGCGCGCACTACGGCAGCACGCGGCTCGACCTCGGTGAGAAGTTCGATGACCGTCTCTTTCAGCGGCATGGTCAGCGACAGGCCAACCCACTCTGGCCCCAGGGAGTCCAGAAAGTCGCAAAGCCCTGATGCTGTGACGTCAACAGCTGAGTAGTCCCAGTCCAGGCCGAGCTCTCGGTAGGCGGCGCGGTGCAGAACCGGCGAGAGCGAGTGGTCGATCGGGTGGCCAAGGACGGCAGCCCGCCGAACTGGCCCCACCATCACGGGACCTGTGCGTAAAACTCGTCCTTGAACTGCAAGAACTCCTGGTAGTCCGCCGTGAACTGGGTCTCGTCGCTCTCCGGCGAGACCGCGACAAAGTAGAGCCAGTCGCCATCGGGCGGAGCAATGGCCGCTGCCATCGCCGCTTCGCCAGGAGCGTTGATCGGGCCTGGCGGCAGACCGGCGTACTCGTAGGTGTTGTAGGGCGAGTCAACGGCAAGCTGCTCGTCGGCCAGCGTCAGGTCATCGCCACCGAGCGCGTAGTTGACCGTGGAGTCGAACCCCAGGGTCATCCCGAGCTCGAGCCGGTTGGCCACCACCCTGGACGCCTTACCGAAGTCGCGCTCGGCCACCTCGGCCTGAACCAGGCTCGCCACCGTCAACGCCTCCCGTGGGGTGTACCCGGCAGCAGCGGCACCCTCAACGAGTCCTACATCATCAGCCGCCTGCTCGAAGCGGTCGACCATGGCCTTCAGCATCTCTGCTGCCGAGGTGTCGGGGTCAAAGCTGTAGGTCGCGGGAAAGAGGAACCCCTCTGCGCTGCCGTCGGCGTAGGCAGGCAGACCCAGTCGGCGGGGGTCTTCCAGTGCCGCCTCGAAGTCGCGCCGCGGGAGGTCGCTGGCCGCGACCAGCCGGTCGATGGTGTCGGTCAGGCGCAGCCCCTCGGGGATGGCGATCTCGGTCTGCACGCGCGAGGCCGGATCGAGCAGCCGCTCCAGGGCTCCCTCGGCCGACATCTGTTCGAGCATGGAGTAGAAGCCAGGCGCAATACCGAGCGCCCGGTCGTCGGCAACTGCCGCATCGACGAAGGCTTCGGCACTGGCGACTACGTCGGCCTGCTCCAAGGTGGCCCCGATGGCCGACGATGAGTCCCCGGTCGCCACCTCGATCACCACCTCCCCGCTGCCTGGCCCCGGGTAGTCGTCGGCCGAGCCGAACCCACCCAGTGTGTCGCCCAAGATGCGCATGCCCACCCAGGCGCCGCCGACCAACAGGCCAAGCAGCACGAGGACAACGAGCGCAGGATGTGCCCTTCGACGTCGAGGGTGCTCATGGGGGTGCGGAGCGGGAGGATGCGGCGTCGTCGGTGCTGTCACAGCCGGTCTCCTCCTTCCGCGTCACTTCGTACTGGGTCACTTCGTACTGGATGAACCCGTTCGCCGAGCCCACCGTCCAGCACAACTGCACAGTCGAGGCCACGGGCGGCACGGGCGTCGAGCACGCCCTGCAACAGTGCCGTGGCTGCGGCCTGGTCCACCACTCGGCGCGCCGAGCGGGAGTCATGGCCTCCTGCCCGGAGCGCGGCCTCGGCCGCAACCGTCGTCAACCGCTCGTCGACCAGGTACACCGGAACCGGGAGTGCCTTGGCCAGGTCACCTGCATAAGACCGAGCCGTCTCCGCTGCGGTTCCCTCGGCGCCAGACATCGACAGCGGAAGGCCCACAATCACGCCGATAGCCTCTCGCTGCGCCACGACGGCGACCACTCCGGTGACCGCTTCGTTGCTGGCTAGCGTGGCAACTGGTGAGGCCAGCACCTCTCCCCTGTCACAGGCAGCAACCCCGATGCGCACTGCGCCGGGATCGACAGCCAGCCAGACGCCGGAGCTACCGGACAAAGTCACTGCCTCACTGCCCGACCAGGGACGCTCGTACCGCGTCGAGCGCTTGCGCGACGCCAGCCGGGTTGCTCCCGCCGCCCTGGGCAACGTCCTTCTTGCCTCCGCCTCTGCCGTCGATCGCCGGCAGGCAGGCGGCCAGCACGTCCCTGGCCGCCAGGCCGGCTGCTTGACCGGTCTCGTTGACGGCGGCAACGGCGGCCACCTTCCCATCGCTGACTGACAGCACGAGCACCACGGCTGACCGCTCCAGCCCGGCGCGGCCTCGGGTAGCGAGTGCGAGGTCGCGCAGCGCAGCGCCGTCGAGGTCATCGGGGGCCTGGAAGGCGAAGAGGTCGACGTCACCCACTCGCTCAGCCGGAGCTGCCACGTCCGCCAGGTCTGCAGCCAGCTGGGCGCGCCTGGCGGCCGCGATCTCCTTCTCAGCCTCGCGGAGCCGCTGCACGATTCCGGAGACCCGCTCCGGCAGCTCATCGGCGGGGACCTTCAGCTGCTCGGTCAGCAGCGCGACCAGCGTGTGCTCGCGCGCCAGGAAGCGATAGGCGTCGATGCCGACCAACGCCTCGATCCGCCGGACGCCAGCACCGATGCTCGACTCGTGCAGCAGCTTGATGACGCCGAGCTGGCCCGTGCGATGCGCGTGGGTGCCTCCGCAGAGCTCGCGCGTCCAGTCGCCGACGCTCACCACCCGTACGGTGTCGCCGTACTTCTCACCGAAAAGCGCCATCGCGCCAGATGCACGTGCCTCATCGATGGGCATCAGCTCAGCAGTGACCGCGAGGTCGTCGATCAGTACCTCGTTCACCTTGTGCTCGACATCGGCGAGCACGCTCGCTGGCACCGCCCCTCCGTTCGGAAAGTCGAACCGGAAGCGACCTGGGGCATTCTCCGAGCCGGCCTGGGTAGCCGTTTCACCGACCAGCTCCCGCATCGCCTTGTGAACCATGTGCGTCGCGGTGTGCGCCCGGCTGATGGCCTGCCTACGCTCGATGTCGATGCTCCCGAGAACCGCGAGCCCCGCTTCGGCCGACCCCTCGATGACCCGGCCGCGATGGACGATGAGCCCTTCGACCGGTTGCTGGACATCGTCGACCTCGATCACGGCACCGTTGGCCAGGCGCACCGTTCCTCCGTCAGCCAGCTGTCCACCGCCCTCGGCATAGAACGGCGTGCGGTCCAGGACGATCTCAACGTCGTCACCTGCCACTGCCGCGGGTACGACGGCACCGTCACGCAGTATCCCGCGCAGCACACCCTCGCTCGCCAGCTCGGTGTACCCGGTGAACTCAGACCGTCCTGCGACGTCAGCCAGTGACCGGTAGGCAGCACCGTCGACATGGCCGGTCTTCTTCGCCCTGGCGTCGGCCTTGGCTCTGCTGCGCTGCTCGCCCATCAAGGCCCGGAAACCTTCTTCGTCAACGGCCAGGCCCTGCTCCGAAGCCATCTCGAGGGTGAGGTCGATCGGGAACCCGTAGGTGTCGTGCAGCCGGAAGGCGGTGTCACCACCAACGGTGGTGCTTCCCGAAGCCTCGAGCTCGGTTGCTGCCACGTCAAAGATCTGGGTGCCGGTCCTCAGCGTCTGGGCAAAGAGTGCCTCTTCGGCCTCGGCAACGGTGAAGATTCGGCTCCGCTCGATCTCGAGCTCGGGATACTGCGACCCCATCGCCTCGATGGCCGCAGCGGTGAGCTCGCGGACCGTTGGGTCAGCCGACCCCAGCAGTCGCATGCTGCGGATGACTCTGCGCATGATGCGACGCAAGACGTAACCGCGGCCCTCGTTACCGGGAACCACCTGGTCGCCGATGAGCATCAGCGCGGTGCGGGTGTGGTCGGCCACCACCCGGAAGCGCACGTCATCGTCAGGGTCTGCGCCATAGCGCCGCCCGGTCAGCTCGCAGGCTCGATCGATGATCGTTCGCATCGTGTCGATCTCGTAGATGTTGTCGACGCCCTGAAGAAGCGCCGCCATTCGCTCAAGGCCCATACCGGTGTCGATGTTCTTGGCCGGAAGCTCACCTGAGATATCGAAGTCGTCCTTGCGGCGCACCTCGGTCAATGCGTACTGCATGAAGACCAGGTTCCACACCTCGAGGAACCGCTCTTCGTCGACGATCGGCCCACCGTCCTTGCCGTGAGCTGGTCCCCGATCGAAGTAGATCTCCGAGCACGGACCTCCCGGGCCCGGTACGCCCATGTGCCAGTAGTTGTCGTTCAGACCACGACGTTGGATGCGGTCGACGGGGATACCGACATCACGGTGCCAGATCTCGGCAGCCTCGTCGTCGTCCTGGTAGACGGTCACCCAGATTCGGTCCTCGGCGAACCCGAACCCACCGTCGCCGGTGGAGTTGGTCAGCAGCTCCCACGCCAAGGGGATGGCGCCCTCTTTGAAGTAGTCACCGAAGGAGAAGTTCCCGGCCATCTGGAAGAACGAACCGTGCCGCGTGGTCTTACCGACCTCGTCGATGTCGAGGGTTCGCACACACTTCTGCACGCTGGTCGCTCGGGGGTACGGCGGTGTCTGCTCGCCAAGGAAGAACGGCTTGAACGGCACCATTCCGGCGTTGACCAACAGCAGCGTTGGGTCCGCAAGCGGGAGCGGAGCGGACGGGACGACGGTGTGACCCCGAGTCTCGAAGAAGCGCAAGAACCTGCTGCGGATCTCGGCGGACTCCATACCGGGCGGCTCCTCGTGACGGGCTGGCGATCGAAACTTCAGCCTATCGAAGGGGCTTGCCCGTGCCGTTACTCCGCGGCGCCTGTCGCCTCCGGGTCATCGAGGATCTCCCGGATCTTCTCGAGCCTCCCGGTCACGGTCTGCTCGAAGCCGTGTTCGGTAGGTCGATAGTAGCGACGGTCAACGACACGGTCCGGTGCGTACTGCTGCGGCACAACGCCCCTGGGGTCGTCGTGGGGGTACCGGTAGCCCTTCACCCCGAGATCCTTGGCTCCTTGGTAGTGATCGTCACGCAACGCGGCGGGTACTGCACCTATTCGACCGGCTCTGATGTCGGCGATGGCCTCGTCGATGGCCACGACCACCGCGTTCGACTTCGGCGACGTCGCTAGGTGGATCACTGCCTGCGCGAGCGGAATCCTGGCCTCTGGCAGCCCGACGAAGGCGGAGGCGTCGAGCGCAGCAACCGCTGTCTGGAGCGCCGACGGATCAGCCATCCCGATGTCCTCGCT
>JANLWJ010000116.1:0-4395 GCA_031364455.1 Actinomycetes bacterium
CGGTCGAGGTGGACGGCTTGCTGAACATCGAGGACTTCCAGGATGAGACCGGTGTCGAACTCCCGGAGGGTCCCTACGAGACGGCAACGGGCTATGTCGTGAATGCACTGGGCCGCTTCCCCCTTGTTGGCGATCGGGTGCAGGTCAACGGTCATCGGCTCGAGGTCATGGAGGTCGAAGGACGCCGAGTGTCACGGGTGCGGGTCACTCCCGACTCCGGCCCCGCAGTCTGAGAGACTGCTGGCCATGTCGCAGTCACGTCCACGCGTCTTCTCCGGCATGCAGCCGACGGCCGACTCCTTGCACCTGGGCAACTACCTCGGCGCCCTTACCCAGTGGGTTGCGCTGCAAAGCGACCATGAGTGCGTCTACTGCGTCGTCGACCAGCACGCGATCACAATGCCGCACGACCCCGATGAGCTCCGCCGTCGCACCCGGGTCACTGCCGCACAGTTTCTGGCGGCGGGCGTCGACCCTGAACGAAGCGTCCTCTTCGTCCAGAGCCACGTGCCCGCCCACTCCCAGCTGGCGTGGGTACTGGGCTGTTTGACCGGCCACGGTGAGGCCAGCCGGATGACTCAGTTCAAGGATAAGTCGGCGCGACAGCAGCTCGATCGAGTGACGGTTGGTCTCTTCACCTACCCGGTGCTGCAGGCCGCCGACATCTTGCTGTACCTAGCCGAGCAGGTTCCAGTTGGGGAGGACCAACGTCAGCACATCGAGCTCACCCGCGATCTTGCTCAGCGGTTCAACTCCACGTTCGGCGAGACCCTGGTGGTGCCGGCGCCGCACATCATCAAGGTACGCGCGAAGATTCTCGACCTCCAACAACCGGACAAGCAGATGAGCAAGAGTCTCGGCGGGGCCGGTTGCCTATCGCTGCTCGATGACGTCAAGGTCAACGTGAAGAAGATCCGCTCGGCGGTCACCGACAGCGGACGAGACATCGTCTACGACCCGGAGACAAAGGCTGGGGTCTCCAACTTGCTCACGATCTTGGGTGCACTAACCGACCGGCAGCCCCAAGAGATTGCGGATGAGTACGCGGGGCGTGGATATGGCGACCTCAAGAAGGACGTGGGCGAGGCCTTCGTCGCCTTCGTCGAGCCCTACCAGCGCCGGGTTTGGGAACTGCTCGACAACCCCGACCTGCTGGACAAGATCCTCGCCGATGGAGCCGATCGGGCGCGTTCGCTGGCCGAGCCGACGCTGCGCACCGTTTATGAGCGGGTCGGATTCCTGGCTCCCCGGCTCTGATTGTGCCTAGCAGCGAATCCCTCACACTCGGCGTGGCCATTACGGTCCCTGACCCTTGGGGTGAGCAGCTCCAGGAGCAGCGGGCGGCGTTCGGTGACCCACTCGCCTGGACCATTCCCACCCACATCACGCTGCTCCCTCCGACACAGGTACCTACTGGCCGGTTGGCGCAGGTCGACGAGCACCTGCGGGCCGTCGCTGCTGACGTCTCGAGCTTCACCGTCGTCCTGGGCGGCTCAGCAACCTTCCGTCCGGTGAGCCAGACATCGTTCGTCGTGGTCCAGCAGGGCGCGGCAGAGTGCGAGCAGCTCGCCGAGCAGGTCCGCAGCGGCCCGCTCCGTCGATCGCTCACCTACCCTTATCACCCGCACGTCACGATTGCTGTCGATCTTTCCGATGAGGTGCATGACCGCGCCGAGGAGGACACAGCGGGCTTCCGGTTGGAGTTCGCCGTGGCAGAAATTGAACGCTTCGAGCTGGCCGAGCACGGCGTCTGGGAGTCGGTCGCAGCCTTCCCCATCCAAGGTCTCCGTGGCTGAGCTCGTCGCCCGGGTGCGGGCCAAGCTCGAGCGCTTTGCGTTCATCGACCGACACCTCCGGGCCATCGACCGGGCCAACGGCCTGCGCTTCACCAGGTGGGCGGCGGGCATCGCGCTCTTCGGGTATCTCGCCCTCTTCCCCCTGCTGGTGCTGGCTGTGATTGTGTTTGGAGTGGTGCTGTCGAACTTTCCCGATGTTCGAGATCAGGTCGAGTCCTTCCTCAAGGAAGCCATTCCGCTGCTCTTTGACCCTGGGAGCAGTCAGCAGCCGGTCGACATCGACCAGGTGGCTAACGCGACCGTGAACGCAGGGATCGTCGCCGTCATCGGACTTCTGATCACCGGACTGGGGTGGGTCGGCTCGACCATCGAGGGCGTCCGTCGCATGCAGGGGGTGATGCGGCGGCCTCGCAACTGGCTTCTGCTTCGGCTGCAGGACACCGTGGCCCTGTTGGTGATGGGAACCATCCTCCTCGTGGCGCTGGTTGGGGCGGTCATTGTTGAGGCGTTCGGCACGTCAGCGTTGGAGTGGGTGGGTGTCGACGAGAGTTCAAGCTGGCTCGTGACCCTGAGCGCGGCACTCATCCTGGGGCTCTTGGTGTGGCTGGTCGTTGCCGCTCTCTATGGGCTGGCATGGTGGAATCGGACCGGAATCCGCTGGCGGCCGGTGCTCCTCGGCTCGCTCTACACCACCCTGGCGTTTGTCGTCCTGACTCAACTCTCCTTCCTGGTGGTGGGTAGGACGCTGACGAACCCCGTGTACGGAGCGCTGGCGGTCGCTGCAGCGTTGCTCGTCTTTCTGTATGTGGCTTCGGCAGTGCTGCTCTACTTCGCCTGCTGGGTCGCCGTCTGTGAGGGAGCCCCGCGGACGCGCGAGGAGGTCGCTTACCTCGATCGGTTGAGCGGCGGCGCGATCGAGCTTCCGACGATGGACGACTAGCGACTGACGACTCAGCTTCGACGGCGCTGGAGCCACCAGCCCCCGATCACCAGGGCAAAGCCGGCCAGCGCCCAGAAGGCGAAGCCTTGAGTAGGTGAGCCGCTGGTGTCGATGGTGCTCGGACTCACGCCAGCAGCCTGCGGAGGGGGCGTCGTCACGTTCGTCCGATGTGCCGGGAGGGCGACTGAGTCGGGCTCGTCGAGCGAGCCGACGGCGGTCACGTCGTCGCCGTGGGAGAAACCCCATGAGAAGAGGCGCTTGGCGGCCGTCTCGCTGGGCTCGACGATATCCATCAGCGCAACGATCAGGGTGCGGTCGCCGCGCCTGACCGCGGCGACGAAGGTGCGTCCGGCCTCGGTGGTGTAACCGGTCTTGACCCCAAGGATTCCGCGGTAGCCCTCCAAGAGCAGCGGGTTCTGGTTGTAGATCATGTAGGTATCGCGCCGCTTGTCCTGCTTGGGCTCCTGGGCGGGGAACGCGGTGGACACCGTCGACACGTAGCGTCGGAAGTCACGGTCGGCGAGGCCGGCGCGAGCGAAGATAGCCAGATCGAACGCGGATGTAACCTGCCCAGGAGCGTCGAGCCCCGTGGGGTTGACCGCAAGAGTGTCCTGGGCGCCGAGGGCCTCGGCTTTGATGTTCATGGCGCGCACGGTGCGATTCAGCCCACCGGCCGCTGATGCGAGTGCTCGCGCTGCATCATTGCCACTGGGAAGCATCAAGCCGTAGAAGAGCTCATCGACGGTGTAGCGCGAGCCCGGCACGATGCCGACCGCGCTGCCGTTGGCCCTCGCGTCTTCCCATTGGACTCGGTAGCTGGTGTCGACGTCGAGCTGTGGGAGCAGCGTGACGGCGGTGAGTGTCTTCAGCGTGCTTGCCGGGCGGAGGCGTTCGTGGCCGTTCTTGGCGGCCAAGACCTCGCCAGTCTGGGCGTCGGCCACGATCCAGGACTGCGCCATCACCTTCGGTGGCTCGGGGCCGTCGACCGCCACGCCGGAGCCGTCCAGTGGATCGGTGGTCGTGGCCCAAGTCGGAGTTGGCAGACCGATGGCGCCGACCACAACGGCGGCAGCAACGACCCTGGTCAAGACCAACATGATCCAGTGAGGCTACCTGGCTGCGACTGGCGTCAGACGCGCCGGGAGATCAAAGCGCGCTTGACCTGCTGGATGGCCTGGGTGATCTGGATCCCACGGGGGCAGGCTTCGGTGCAGTTGAAGGTGGTGCGGCAGCGCCAGACGCCCTCTCGGTCATTGAGAATGTCGAGGCGCTGGGATGCCCCTTCGTCGCGGCTGTCGAAGATGAAACGGTGCGCCCCGACGATGGCAGCCGGACCGAAGTATTGGCCGTCGGTCCAGAAGACCGGGCACGACGTAGTGCAGGCGGCGCAGAGGATGCACTTGGTGGTGTCGTCGAACCGTTCGCGGTCGTGCTGGCTCTGGAGTCGTTCCCGGGTCGGCTCGTGCCCCTCGGTGATGAGGAACGGCTTGACGTCACGGTAAGCCTGGAAGAACGGCTCCATGTCGACGACCAGGTCCTTCAGCAACGGCAGGCCCTTGATCGGTTCGACGGTCACCTCGTTCTTCTTGTCGCCGATCAGATCCTTGACCAAAACCTTGCAGCACAACCGGTTTCGACCATTGATCCGCATCGCGTCGG
>JANLWJ010000134.1:0-10316 GCA_031364455.1 Actinomycetes bacterium
CGAGGAGAACGAACACGACAACGCTTACAAGCTTGGCGACAAGCAGCCTGGTGCGTCCAACTGGCCGCACGAGGACATAGCGCAGCGTTCCAGCCTGTGCCTCCCCAGCGATGGCTTCGCCAGCGACAACCGCCACAGCAGTGGGCAGGAACAGCGGAAGAACGATCGCCACTGCTGCCAAGGGGAACAGAGAGCCATCGGAGAGCACAGCAGATAAGAACGCCGGACCGGAGCCTGGGCGTGGGCCGAGGTCAGTGAGGGCAAGCAAAACGCCGACGAGAGTGGGGAGCGCGTTAATGAGCAGGATGGTGATCCATGTGCGGCGGCTGCGCAGCATCTTGCGTAGCTCGACGCCGATCACGGTCGGGCCATCGAGTCTGCGCTCGACTGCGTGGCCGCGAGGACGACGTCCTCAAGCGTATGCCGTTCCGGCCCGAGTTCAAGTACTCGGACGCCGGCGGCTACCAGCGCAGCATTGATGGCAGCTGGGTCGTCAGTTTTGACGAGAAGGCCGTCGGCGTCAGTCACGACTACTTCGTTCTGGAGTACCTGACGCGCCTTGTCGACGTCGGGCGTCCGTACGGCTGTGCGCCCGGTTGGCGCTGTCAATGTCGCCAGGTCGTCCTGGAGCACCAGACGCCCGCGATCGAGGACGCCGACGCGAGAGCAGGTCTGCTCAACCTCGGCGAGAAGATGGCTCGACAAGAAGACAGTCGTGCCCTGGCCATTCAGGTCGAGAAGCAGGTCACGAATCTCCCGGATTCCTTGCGGGTCGAGCCCGTTGGTGGGTTCATCGAGAATGAGAAGTCGTGGGGTGCGCAGGATGGCTTGCGCCAGACCGAGTCGCTGGCGCATCCCGAGCGAGTACGACTTCACCGGACGTGAGTCGACACCGCCGAGGCCTACGCGGTCGAGCGACTCTTCGATGCGAGCGCGCCGGCTGCGTCGGACGCCTGTGGCATCCATCGCGTCAAAGAGCGCGAGGTTGGCGCGCCCCGAGAGACGGCCATAGGCGGCTGGGCCTTCGACGAGTGCGCCGATCATCGGCAGCACAGCACGCTTGGACTTCGGTATCGGTTCACCCAGAACCGCGATCTGTCCGGAGGTCGGGAAAGCTAGTCCGAGCAGCATCCGGACGGTTGTGGTCTTGCCCGAGCCGTTGGCACCAAGAAATCCGTAGATGTCACCCTCACGGACGTCGAGATCGATCTCATCGACAGCGAGGATCGATCCGTAGCGTTTGGTAAGCGTCGCGGTTCGGATCAACGGCTCATCAGTCCGTGATACCGGGAGGGGTTGACCGAGCCTCCTGGAGGTCGATCGCAACGTCGGCCAACGTCTCTTGGTCGACGGTGCCGGCAATCAGCCATCCCCCGTGGCTCTCTGAGAAATGGGTAAGCAGGATGCCCAATGGGCCAACGGAAAGGGCCGGCCCTTCGGCCAACTGCTCGACAGTCGGAGTAGCCAGCAACTGCTCGCGCAGGGGTGAGGCGACGTCCTCCCACAACGGAATGGCCAGGACGCGCGTGAGACCAGTTCCGTAGACACCGACGCCTTTCAGCTCGGTGTCGCGAGAGAGCGGGAGACCGGCGGCTGTTTGCGGGGGGCGAAGGGGCGCGAAGCGGTTGGCCGCGTCAGCGACATCGACCACCTCGGGTCGTTCGATCGTCGATCCGAGAGGTGCACTGAAGTCGAAAACATCCTGAGGAGTGGCCCCAGGGGAAAAGTCCAGGAAGGTCGAAGACAGCGCTGAGTTGGAGCTGTCGTCGGCGAAGAGCGAGAGGCGCAGCGGTACGCCAGTTTCCTCATCGATCCATACGTCTACGTGGTCGATACTCGACCGTGGGTCGGGGGGAGTGACGCGTAAACCGAGCGCAGATCGACCGGCGATCCGCTCGGAGGGGAGGTTCGCGGCGTCAGCGGGTTGGACGTCTGCCAACAGGTACCTGGCAAGCTCGGGTGGAAGAAGGTCGGATACACGCGGTAGCCGTACATCAGCTGCAGGAGTCTTGGTGACCTTGGTGCCTTCGTACTCCCACTGCGTGGTCACACCTCCGCTCTGGAGGAGGTCCTGCTCGCCGGTGGTGGTGAGCCGATCCACTCGCCACATGCTGGAGTCGTTCCACCAGATGCGCATTCGCGTTCTTTCGCCGAACAGAGGCCCGAGGTCCTCAAGTTCATTGGCGACCGGAAGCTGGAGAGTGCCGAGTGACTCGACGTAGCCTGAGTATGGCTCGGTCGACGACGCTTGAAGCCTGGCCAGTCGTTGAGCGGCGTTCGACGTCGTACTCGAAGCGGGCAACTCCCGTAGAGCGAGGGGCGTACCGATCGCCAAGGCTGTCGCGAGAGCCACGATTAACCATCGGTGTAGCGAGGTCACATCTCACCCTACGCCGTCACGGTCTGGCGAAGGGCGGCCGGCGCAGACGGCAATCTTCATGCCTGACTGCCGCGACTCGTCCATGACGCCATCTACGGGAACCCAGACTCGCCATGTCAACGATTGTGCCCATCGCGCATTTCGGTGGTGCCAGCGAGTCGAAGTGTCGCCCGAATGACCATTGACCGCGGTGCCTCGGCGGCACCATGCTCCGGGGACGTTCCGGCCGAAAGGGAAGCCCGATGAACCGTTCCGTGGATCCGCCGGTGTCCACCTGATGGGACGCGTGAGCGATCCGTTGCGCGAGACGGCGCAGTCCCTGGCGACCGTCTTCCGCAACCCGGGCCTGCGACGTCTCAACCTCGCTTTCGCAGGTTCGGCCATCGGTGACTGGGCCTATGCAACGGCGATCGTGGTGTGGGCCTACGGCGTCGGTGGAGTTACTGCCGTCGGTATCTGGGGCACCGTACGACTGGTACTCATGACAGTAGTAACGCCATTCGCCTCCACACTTGTTGACCGTTTTCCCAGAAAGACCGTGATGGTTACCTCTGACCTCACGCGTGCCGTTCTGGTGCTGGTCGGTGCGGTGCTGATCTGGCTCGATACTCCTGTGCTTGCGGTGTTCGTCTTGGCGACAGTTGCTGCCCTCGTCGGCACGCCGTTCCGTCCAGCCGTTGCGGCATTGCTTCCGAAGCTCGTTAGCAAGCCCGAAGAGCTCACTGCCTCGAATGGCACCTTGAGCACCCTGGAGAGTCTGGCTTTCTTCGCCGGTCCTGCACTTGGTGGCGTGCTGCTAGCCGTTACCGACGTTCCGGTCGTCATCGTGTTCAACGGCTTGACCTTCTTATGGTCGGCTGCTTTGGTGAGCCGCATTCACGTGCCGAGTGACTCTACGGCTCCAGCAGAGACGGAGAGCGACGCCCCGGAAGGCACGGAGTCGGTCAGCTTCCTGGCCGAGTCGACTGCGGGGTTCCGCGAGATCTGGCGGCACCCCGATCTGCGACTTGTGTCGCTGGTCTACTGCGCGCAGACGGTTGTGGCCGGCGCCTCGATCGTCTTCACTATTGCCGTTGCCGTCGAGGCCACCTCGTTCGGAGCCGATGGGGTTGGCTACCTCAACAGCATGCTGGGTGTCGGCGCCATCATCGGTGGGTTCATCGCCATCGCGCGAGCATCCAGCCAACGACTGGCCACTGACTTCGGCATCGGAGTACTCCTGTGGGCGATGCCACTCCTGCTCATCGCCGTGTGGCCGCAAGCATGGGCAGCATTCGTGGCGATGTTCGTGATCGGTGTCGCTAACCCCGTGGTCGACGTCAACGCGTCGACCATCCTTCAGCGGTTGGTAGCCGACGAAGTGCTTGGCCGGGTATTCGGCGCGCTCGAGGCCGTCCTCATCGGGTCCATGGCTCTTGGATCGATCCTCATGCCGCTGCTGATCGCGACGATGGGGCTGAACTGGTCGCTGGCCGCACTTGCCGTCGTCATCGTGGCGCTCGTGCTGCCCTCGATGGTCAGACTTCGTCGGCTGGACGTCTCGCTCCGCGCACCCGAAGGGCTGGAGCTACTCCGTCAGCTCTCGCTCTTTGCTCCCTTGGAGCTGAAGTCGCTCGAGCTCGTGGCCCGTCGGCTGGTGCGCGTTGAGGTCAATGCCGGCGAGGTCGTCATCCGTGAGGGCGATGAGGGTGACAGGTTCTACGTCATTGAGTCCGGGCGGGCCGCGGCTTCCTATCAGGGCGAACTCCTGAGGAGCATGGGTCCGGGCGAGCCATTCGGCGAGATCGCCCTGCTCCGAGATGTACCGCGCACCGCCACGGTGACTGCAGAGGAGCCGATGGTGCTGCTGGCGCTGGACCGCCAGCACTTCCTGGATGCGGTGACCGGCAACAGTGAGGTCAACAACCGCGCCGACGACCTCATCTCGCAACGTATCCCCACCTACTGACAGTGGGACCGGCCGAACGCCGGCTGGGCGCGCCATCGTTGTGTACCGCCCAGTTCCCGACATAGCCAGCGGATCTTGAACCAGTCCAAGGAACGGCACGTTGAAACATGACTTTTGCTTCGAGACGTAGACCCGGAGGGGCGAAGCGACAAGTTCGGTGGGCGTGGACAACAGTGAACTGGTTTGGGGCAGAAGAGCCGCCCCAGATCGGGCGCCCTCTTGGCCCGATCTCGGTTTCCCAACCGTCCGTTGCCTTCCCCACCTTAGGGGGTCCTACGATGTCGGGTACCACGAGGACCCACCCGGGTACGGAGGAACAACGTGATTGAGAATGCGACCGCAAACGCTAGCGCTACGCCGGTGACTTGGCCCGATCATGACGCAGCGACGTACCGCAAGGTGCCGGCGTCCTCGGCTCCGCTCGACAGAGCGCGCGTGGATTCGCTGCTCGCCGCAGAGTGGGAACGGTTCGAGAGAATCACGCCCAATTCCCGAGCGCACCATGCCCGCGCGCTGGGCGTTTTGCCGCTCGGTGTCCCGTCATCGTTCCAGCACTGGGACCCCTATCCCGTCGCGATCGTGAGCGCCAAGGGTGCCTGGCTCGAAGATGTCGACGGTCGCAAAGTGCTCGACTTGTCCATGGGATTTGGCGCGATGCTTGCTGGCCACCTCAATCCAACGGTGATTGCCGAAGTCGAAAAGGTTCTGAAGACCGGCACACTGTTCGTCACGCCGTCGCCGTCGGCGACCGACGCCGCTGAACGTTTCCAGCGCCGGTTTAACCTCGACCAGCTGCGCTTCACCAATTCCGGCACCGAGGCCACGATGTATGCGCTGCGTACCGCACGCGCGTTCACCCGGCGCAAAGCCATCATCAAGATTGAAGGCGGCTATCACGGCGGCTATGACGCGCTGCAGGTGTCGGTAAAGCCAGACGTTGCTGAGGCTGGTCCGGAGGAGTCCCCAACGCCTGTCACGCCGTTCGAGGTAGAGGCAGGCACAGTCCACGTCGTCCCCTACAACGACCTCAACGGTCTTGAGAAGTTGTTCAACGAACACGGACACGAGATCGCCTGCGTGTTCATGGAGCCTGTGCTGGAGAACATCGGGATCGTCGTGCCTGACGCCGGATATCTGGCCGGAGTCCGTGCGATGTGTGACGAACACGGCGCGCTCCTCATTTTTGACGAGGTCAAGACTGGCCTCACCGCAGGCCCTCAGGGTGCCTCGCAGCGCCTTGGCGTCACCCCTGATTTGGTCGCGCTCGCTAAGAGCATCGGTGGCGGACTTCCCTTGGCAGCCTTCGGGGGTCGGGCCGACGTCATGGCCACTGTGACTGATCAGCGTTCCCCGCACTTCGGCACCTACAATGGGAACCCACTCGTGATGGCTGCCGCGGTAGCGATCGATGGGATCGCCACCGAAGAGGCATTGACCGCAGCTGAGCGGCTTAATGTCGATGCCCTCGATCGAATGAACGTCATCATCGACGCGCATGAATTGCCGGTGCACACAGTCGGCTTTGGCGTCAAGGGCGCGGTCACCTGGTCGGCGACACCTGTGCGTAACTATCGCGATTACAAGCGCACCGACTTCGGAACCGCTGAGCTGTCCTGGTTGTGGGGAGTCAATCGTGGCGTACTCACCCCGCCCGGGTTGGACGAACAGTGGCTTGTCTCGCTGGCCCACACTCCCCAAGACATGGACATCCTTGTCGGGGAGTTCCGCGAACTCGCTGAAGCCCTACGCGCCTAGAAAGGTCGGCACAGCAACTACACGGCACCGTTCTGAACCCAGCGAAGGTTCAGTTAGTGAGAAGGTACGACCGTCGTCCGTGCATGAGCCGCTGCATACCGTCAATGGACTCGTAGATCCTGACTTCTTCTGAACGAGCGTGGTTTCCACGCATCGGTGTACTCCGACAACCCCTCGAGTAGGACACGATCGGGCCGTGAGTCCCGCCACTAGTCCACCATCGCAACCTACTCGATCGTGAAAGGCGTTGAAGTCAGCTCGACGGCTAGACCACCACCATCAGCGACAAGTGCTGTTCCCGTCACGATGGATGACTCGTCTGATGCTAGGAACAGGCAGCACGCCGCCATCTCCTCAGCAGTGCCTGCACGCCGCAAGGGCACTTGGGCGGTCGCGAGGTTGTAAGCCTCCTGACGGGGGATGCCCTTCTTCTCACCCAGTTCGTCCATGGCTTCATCGCCCATCGGTGTGCTGACCCACCCAGGGCAGAGTGCGTTGGCCCGAATGCCGCTGGTCCCGTAGTCAACAGCCAGTGCTCGAGCAAGGGCGATCACGCTCGCCTTGGAGACGTCGTAGGCGGCCGAGGCTGGGGCAGCGGCCATGCCATTGACGCTTGCCACCAGAACGATGGACCCACCGCCGCGTGCGATCATGACCGGCAACGCCGCGCGAGCCATCATCCTGGGTCCATTGAGGTTGGTGTCGAACGTCCGCAGCCAACGCTCGTCGTCGATGTCCCCGACGGTCCCGCCAAACCCTCCGCCAGCGCAGGCGACCAGAACGTCGATCCCGCCAAACCTGGAGATGGCCGCATCTATGGCTGCAGTTACATGTGCCGGATCACTGGTATCGCCGGCGACGGCAACGCCGCCGATCTCGGCCGCGACCTCTCCCAACGGCTCGGGACGGCGGCCCGTCACGACAACCTTTGCCCCTTCTGCCGCGAACAGGCGAGCGGTGGCAGCTCCGACACCGGACCCTCCACCGGTGACGAGAGCAACCTTGTTCTTGAGCCTCATTTCGACCTCCTCGGCAGCCGACGCAAGTGCTCGTGATCGTACTGTCGGGGCTGATCCGGGAACAGGCCTCGAGTGAACGCGCGGGCTCAGGCACTTGAGGAGCGGGTGGCAAGCGAGCACGCCCGATTCGTGAGCGCGTAGACAACTTGAAGGCGGTGGGCGTACGTTTCACCCATTAAGTGCCTGGACTTCCAATGGTCGACGGAAGGAGCGGATCCATGACATCGATGAAGGACACCGCCGAACGATTCTTTGATGCTTGCGAGGCTGGGAAGGGCTGGAAAGAGTGCCAGCAGTACTGCCACCCGGGGGCGACGTTCTCCGCCCAGGTGGGCGCACTCGAAGGAGTGGACACCCTGGAGGCATATACCGACTGGATGAATGGCCTTCTCACGATCTGTCCGGACGGCACTGCTGAGGTGCGCTCCTTTGCCGTTGACGAAGCGCGGAACAACGTATCGGCATTCGGCATCTTTCGGGGAACACACACCGGCGAAGGTGGCCCGGTTCCGCCGACTGGTATGAGCGCAGAGGCTGACTACGTCTATGTCATGGACTTTGACGGGGACAAGATCAGCCACATGACAAAGATCTGGAATGACAGCATCACCTTGCAGCAGCTCGGCTGGACGTAGCCGTCCGAGGCTAGAACGCCTCGCTGCGAACCTCCGGGTACTCGGCGGTCGCGTACTCTCCGGGTGTGGCTGTGTGTCTGACGTGTGGGTTTGACTGCGAGGGCAGTTTCAGGTTCTGCCCGAAGTGCGGCGCGGGGCTGTCGGCGCCGGCTGAGACCCGCCGCCGCCCGGTCACTGCCCTGTTCTGCGATCTCGTTGGGTCGACCGAACTCGGGGAGCGGCTCGACTCTGAGCGCTTGCGCAGGGTGCTCGATCGCTACTTCGACGCGATGCGAGGTGCGATCCAACGACACGGGGGCACGGTCGAGAAGTTCATTGGGGACGCCGTGGTCGGAACGTTTGGACTTCCGGAAGCCCACGAGGACGACACGCTTCGAGCTGTGCGCGCTGCATTTGACATGCGAGAGGCGGCAGCGATCCTCGATGCGGATCTCGGCGACGGGGACGTGCGGGTTCAGGTGCGCATCGCGATCGACTGCGGTGAGACGTTCGCTGACGAGAGTGCTGCGATGCAGGGAAGAGTTGGGGGCGACACCTTCAACACGGCAGCTCGGCTCCAGTCGACGGCCAAGCCAGGTGAGATCTTGGTCTCGGCGACTGCTGAGCAGATGATCCGTGGACGCGTCGAACTGGTGGCGCTCGACGCTGTCGTGCTCAAGGGAAAGGCAGAACCGGTTCGGGCTTTCCGGGTGGCATCACTTGACGTGCAGCCTGCTCGCCCTGAAACCCCGTTGGTCGGACGGGCCCGCCATCTCAGCATGTTGCGGCATACGCTTGACGACGCGATCGAAGGTCAAGCGTGTGTTCTGGTGACGGTCTTGGCCCCTCCGGGAGTGGGAAAGTCACGGCTGACGGTGGAGTTCCAGGAGACGCTCCGAGGCGCCGCGACGGTCATCGTTGGGCAGACCCCGTCCTACGGAGATGGTGTCGCGTTCGCGCCGCTGCTGGAGCTGCTCACCCAGGCTGCGGGTGAACGTCGCGGAGACGCCGAGAAGGTTGCGGCTTCACTTCGCTCACTTCTTGATGGTCAGTCCGACGGCGCTGCTGTCGGTGATCGGTTGGCCCAGCTCCTGGGAGTTGGCGAGGGCCTTGCGTCGGACGCTTCTTGGGCGGTGAGGCGTCTCCTTGAGGTGTTGGCTGCGGAGCGGCCGCTGGTCGTGGTGCTTGAAGATGTTCACTGGGCTGAACCTCCGCTCCTTGATTTGTTCGATGCGGTTATTGAGCGGATGCACGGTCCCGTTCTGGTTCTCTGCCTGGCTCGGCCTGAGCTGCTCGAACACCGTCCGACGTGGGGGGCGGGGAAGCCGCGGGCACACGCGATGACGCTCCCGCCGCTTTCGGCTTCAGATGCTCGACACGTGGCCGAACTGCTGCTCGGGCCGGGGGTGCCTGCGCCCGTCGTGGACCGGGTCTGCGAGGCGGCCGAAGGCAATCCGCTGTATCTGGAGCAGCTGACCGGGATGCTTGTCGATCAGGGATTGCTCGTCGACGGTCGATGGGTCGGTTCGGAAGAGGCGGATGTCGAAATCCCTCCGACCCTCCAGGCGTTGCTCGCCTCAAGGCTCGACCGCCTCGAGCCCACACCGCGGCTCGTCCTCGAGCGAGCATCGGTGGAGGGCCGCCGGTTCCGCCTCGGCGCGCTTGGGGCGCTCGCCCCAGATCTTTCCGCGGAATCCCTCGAGTCTGCAATTGTCACCCTCGAACGACGCGGTCTGTTTCAGCCGGAACACGAAGCCGGCGGTCGGTGGCGGTTCGCTCACGCCCTCGTCCGCGAGGCGGCCTATCGAGGCCTGTCCAAGGAGCTGCGTGCACGGTTGCATGTTCAGCTCGCTGATTGGATGGGCGAGGTCGATGTCGACCAGTCCGACGTGGACGAGTCGGTCGCACGGCATCTTGAGCGCGCGCTGCACCTGCTCGAGGAGCTCGGCGAACGAGATGAGGGTTCGGTCGAACTGTCCGCTCGCGCCGGGGAACTCTTTGCCAATGCAGGTTTGCGAGCCTTTGCGGCAGTTGACTACAACACAGCTGGCGATTTGCTCGGACGCGCCGCAGCTCTTTTGCCCGAGCGATCTCTCAGGCGCCTTGAGATAGCCCCGACCCATGGGGCAGCCCTTGTCGAGTCTGGGCGGACCGAGGACGCCGAGGTCTTGTTATCAGAGGCTGTTGAGCAGGCCAGGGCGGTGGGGTCGGAACGCGATGTACTTCGTGTCACCGTCCAACTCCTTTCCAACCGGGTCTATCGATCATTTACGGAAGAACTCATCGAGACGTCCGTCGTCGAAGCCCGATCAGCCGCCGCCGCGTTCGAGACGATGGGCGATCACGTCGGCCTGGCGGAGGTGGCGCTCATCGTCACTTACTTCGAGGGCGCGCGTGGTGATTACGTCGAAGCACAGCGGTGGGCCTTCAAGACGCTGCGGCACGCATTGCTGGCCGGGCGCACCCGGGAAGCGATCCAGGGCGCCGCGGACGTGTTGATCTATGCCACTGAGGGACCGCAGCCCTTCGACCAGTTCCCTCAGACGGCGCGGGACTTGTTCGCTCTGGCTGAGCCCATTTCCATTAGCACCGGCCATGCC
>JANLWJ010000350.1:0-7479 GCA_031364455.1 Actinomycetes bacterium
TTCTTCTCACGCGAAGAGAGCTTCGAGGCGCGCACGGACAGCGTCCGATTCACCGCCGTCGACCCCGTCTCGGCCCTCGCGAACTACCTTTACGCCCTCGCCACCGCCGAAACCCGGCGAGCCTGCTTGATCCTGGGTTTGGACCCAGGGCTTGGCCTGATGCACACCGACCGAGGCAACCGCGACAGTCTCGCGATGGACCTCCTCGAACCAGTCCGACCCCACGTTGACGCCTGGGTCCTTCAATTGCTGGCCACCCGAACGTTCACTGCAAAGGATTTCCACGAAACACGGGACGGCGCCTGCCGGGTCCTGGCACCGCTCACCCACGAGCTCGCCGCCACAATCCCGCTCTGGGCCGAGGCGGTCGCCCCGCACGCCGAAGCGGTCGCCCACACACTGGCGGCCACATCCGTCAAACCGATCCGGACCTCCACCCCGCTCACCAAAGCACGCGCCCGAGCCGGCGCTAAACCGCTCGCCACGAACCGCAAGAAGCAACTTGTCGCACCACCAAAGCGGACGTGCCGTGAATGTGGCACAGCGGTCGCCAACCGCAACAAAGTCTGCGCCGACTGCTGGGACATCATCCGACCGAAGCAGGCCGCTGAAACCGGCTACCAACGTGCTCGGCAAGCCCTCACCGAAGCGCGCGAACGCGGCCAAGACCCCACCCAAACCAAGAGTGCTCGCGCACGCAGAAATGTGGCCGTCATGGAAACCAAACGACTCAATCGCGAATGGGAAGCGGCGAACCCGACATTCGATTCAGACCCGGAACGATTTCGTCAGGCAGTGCAACCAGGATTGATCGATGTTCGATTGAGCACGATCCAGGCGGTTACCGGTTTGTCGCAGGCAGCCTGCTCGTTCATTCGGTCGGGGAAGTCGATTCCTCATCCGCGACATTGGGCTCCGCTTGCTGGCTGTGTTCCCCCGACGCCACTTGAGCCGGTTCCGGTGTAGGAGTTACATCGGTAGCAGGTTCGTCGGTGGTGGGTAGTGGCGTGGATTCGTCTAGCCACCATGCCCGCTCCCCGGCGACTGGGAGCTCCGGCGGGTTCTCCTTGGGAAGTTCCTCGATCAGTGATGGTGGCAGCACGCCTTCGTCTTCTGCGACTGGTTTAGATCGCTCAATCTTCGGCGCCGAAGGCGTCCATGGTTGTATGCCCTGAATCACTTCGCCGTACATGCGCATCGTTAACGTTTCCATCGCTTCGATGAAGCTGGGGGAACGACCACCGGTACGACGGTTGCGGCCCATTTCCCCCGAAAGTACAAGTCGGAAGCGAACCAAATCTTGTAAGTCGGCTGGCGCCGCGATCGACGGGTCCTCTCGGAGCTTGTCCAGGACGACAGCCGCTGAGGCGCTTCGGGCGTTCTTCCCCCAACACTCCACCACCAGGTTGCCCGGAGATTCCGCAAGCTGGCGCAGTAGCCACGTCACCCGCGCCTTGGTCCCACGATCCTGCGGGGCATCAACCTCGCTGGCCGCCACAATCCGCTGAGCCCGCACATCGGCAGAAAGATCCAGGTCACCAGCAGCATTCGGGATCCGGATCGACCCAGTCAACGACCCGGTCGCGCAAAAGGTTTCCAAAAGATCTGCCGTGCGTCGAGCTGGATTGTCCCGATGTGCCCGAGTCAGCACCTGTTGCACATTGGCCCCGGTGTCGGTGCTCAGCCGCAACGACAGGTATCGCAGGAGCTGGTCCCAACGATTCACAACTTCGGTGGCGCCCTCCGTTCGTTTCGTCAGCGTGGCCTCGCGGGCAGCATCGCGCACCGCCGTCCAACGCTCCCCCATGTCACCAAGCGCCAACGCCCCGCTGCCCGGGTGTTTCACGTATCGGATCAACTCATTCAGGATCCACCCCTGCTCCGGATCCTCCACACCTCGGTGATCACGTTCAACCGTTGCAACCGTCAAGATCATGAACCAAGACCAGTGGTGCACCTTCACCTTGCTATTCCCGCGGACTTTCAAACCCTCCGTTGGGTGAACATCCGGACCGGAAGACATCTCATTGGAAATCGTAATCACCGCGTCGTAGCCGTGCTCCCTCGCCAGATCCCAATACTCATTGATCTGCTCAGCGTTCAACGTGTTGTCGTGGGTCTTGACCTCAACAAGGGCCGTCCACGGCGGCTTACTGCCGTGCTGGACTCGGATCAAACCATCAGGTCTCGCACCCTTCGCCGTGGTCTTGAACGGAATCTCTACGAACGTGTCGACCACCGCAGTCGCCGCCTTCGAGGCACCCAACGGGTCAAGCAACGCCTTCGACAGTGGGCGAACCACCGACAGAACCGATAGGAACGCCGAAGTCGCGCGAACCTCTGCTTCCTTCTCCGAACCGATCCCACTAGTCGGGATCAGCCTCGACCGCTGCCAGTCCGCCACAGCCACTCCCTCAACCATTTCGAATACTCCGAGTCGAGACGACGATAGCGCCGCGAGACTAGTGAGCGGGGGAACCCAGCGAAGGGAAACGACACCGCTAGGCTCCTCGGCGTGAACTGGCTGTTCGGCATGGTCGCTCGTGTCGTTGGGTTTGCCTTCTTGCTCTACGGAAATCGGTTCAAGGACTGGAACTTGCTCAGACAGGCCGGCTTCTATGTCCCCAAAAGCCATGGCGAGCTCTTCACGACGTACGGAACGATGCTGTTCAGAATCCTGCCCGCGTGGTTCTGCTTCATCCTTGTGATCACCTTCTTCGCCTAGGCGTAGATCGCGGCAGTGGGCGGCAGACCCTGCACGGCTACGGGCGTGGGGTGGGTGCCCCGGCGCCGGGTGGTGGGGGCGGGCGGATACGGCTGGGAGTTCACACAGCACATTTGGGTGTCCACTGCGTCTATCTAGTAAGGCAAAGGGATTGGGGAGAGGTTCGTTGACGTTTGAGGAGTATGTCACCGGGCGTGGGCAGGCTTTGCTGCGTCTGGCGTATGTCCTCACGTCAGACCCTTACCTGGCCCAAGACATCGCCCAAGAGGCACTGACCAAGACCTACCGGCAGTGGGCGAAGGTGCAGAAGTCTGGGAACCCGGATGCGTATGTGAACCGGATTCTTATCAACGGTTACATCGATTCGGCGCGCCGCAAGTCCTCAACTGAGACACCCCTTCAGTCCCTGCCGGAGACAGCAGCAGTCTGGCCCGATCCCGCTGATGAAGTCGCTAACCGTCTACACATTCGCGGGCTCCTAGCGGCTCTCCCACCGAGGGCTCGAACAGTCCTAGTCCTGAGGTACTACGCCGACCTTGACGATGCTTCCATCGCAGACCTCTTAGGCGTCACCGCTAGCAACGTTCGGGCCACGGCGTCCCGTGCACTTGCCGCACTGCGCGACTCCAAGGACCCAGTAATAGTCGAGGAGAACCCCCATGCCTGAACAGACCGAAGCACAACTCCGTGCGATCTTCGCCGACGAGGCACAGAACGCGCCACCCTCATCAGCGATGGAGCAGGAAACGTTGGACTGGGCGAACACACAAGACAAGAAGAAGCGGGCGAGTACCCGACTGGTGCTTGTGGCTGCCGCCACCGCTATGGCAGTCGCAGGTATCAGCATCGGGGTGGCGCGCTCAGGTGATCAAGCGGTACCCGCGCCGGTGGTGGCAGGCCAGTACGACATGCAGGGGCCGATAGGTAGTAGTAGCGCAACGTCGTGCGTCGAAGAGTACTCGTCCCCAACGTTGAAAGATCGAGCGTTCGCGTTCGACGGTACCGCCATCGCCATCGGACCCAGCATCAGCGACAAACCCGGTGCACGCCTAACCACCTCAGGAGTCACCTTTCAGGTCAACGAATGGTTCAAGGGCGGCTCTGGTGACACCGTGACCGTAGACATGTGGGGATTCGGAGCCGCATCAGAGGAATACGGATGGCCACGGAAGGTGCCCGAAGGGACTCGTCTCCTCGTAAGCGGCGAACCACGCTGGGGAGGGAGCCCTCTCGATCAAGCCATCGCCTGGCCCTGCGGCTTCACCCGCTACTACGACCCGCAAACAGCGGACCAGTGGCGAGCGGCGTTCTCCAACAAAGATGGGGCGGCACCCTAGCCAAGACTGGCGCGCCAAAGTGTCCGGGTTCAGGGACACTCCTATATCCCCGCTTCCAGGATGCGAACTTCCTCTCCGCGGTGGGTGCACAGGTGGCAGTGATCAGTGTGGGGGAGGGAAACCCTTACGGGCACCCGTCGCCTGAGTTGATCGACGCCCTCGCCGATGCGGGGATGCTGGTGGCACGGACCGACACGGACGGCAGCGTGGCAGTGGTGGCCGATGGCGATGACCTCCGGGTGGTGGGGCTGGGCTGAGTCGGTGGCGTCTGGGATGCTGACCGCGATGACCGTCCCACCGCTCACCGTGATCACCGGCAACGAGGAGTTGCTGGTCGAACGCGCGCTCAAAGAGCTCATCTCCGAGGTGAGTGAGCCCGGTGCGGACGTCATCGACCTCTCCGCTCGGGCGCTGCAGTCGGGCCAGCTCGGCGTGGCCGCGTCCCCGTCGCTCTTCGGTGGTGCGCCCATCGTTGTCGTCGATGGAGTCGAGAACCTGGTCCAGTCCAACCCAGACGTCGCAGCGGCCCTCGACGAGGTGATGGCCTACATCGCGGCGCCCAGCCCCGATGCCGTCGTTGTGTTGGTGCACGGGGGCGGTAACGGCGGCAAAGGCGTCTTGAACGCGGCGAAGAAGGCGGGCGCTGCAACTGTGACGACGCCAACGTCCCCGTCGAGTGTCAACGCGCTGCGGCAGAACCGAGCGGCGTTCGTCAAGGACGAGCTCGCCAAACTCAGTTGTCACGTCGATCCAGCCGCCATCGAGGTGCTGATCAACGCGGTCGGCACCAAGCTGCGCGACCTGTCGGGAGCGTGTGTTCAGCTGGTCAGCGACCATGGGGCCGGTGGCCGACTCGACGAAGAGGCAGTCCGCCGCTACTACGGCGGCCGGGTCGAGGTTCAGGGGTTCGACATCGCAGATCAGGTGCTGGCTGGTCGGACGGCCGAGGCGCTCGGCCTGCTGCGGCACGCCCGCGAGTCAGGCGTCCCGGCGGTGCTGGTGACCGCGGCGCTCGGCAGGTCTCTGCGGCAACTGGCTCTGGTCGCCACGGCCCCGCGTGGGGCGTCCGCTGACTCGGTCGCGGCCATGGCAGGGGCTCCCGCCTGGAAAGTGAAGGACATCCGCGACCTGGGGCGGGACTGGTCCGAACCGGGGCTCGCGTCAGCGATCAAGGCTGTGGCGGTTGCCGACACCGAAGTCAAGACCGGCGCGGTCGACCCCGAGTACGCCCTCGAGCGGATGCTGATCACCGTTGGACGCGCCCGCCGCCAACACTGACCACACGACACTCAGTCGGCAGCGTTGGGTCGCAGTGCTCGGCCCTCGTCACCGTGCGGGTCGCCGTACCGCTTCGGAACCGGTTTGAGATTGGAATCGAGGGGGTTTGTGGTGCCCCCTGAGATCCGAACGTGGCTCCCGACGCCAGCGCCCACCCTCGGTCGCTTGAGTTGGCCCTGCCGATCTGCGCTCGATCGGCTGCGAGAGCGCAAAAAAAGAACCGCGCAGTGCGCGGCTCTTTTCAGGTGCCGGCATTAGCCGGCAGATGGTCTTAGGCGACCTTGGCCAGACGCGAAGCCATCCGGGCCTTCTTGTTGGCGGCCTGGTTGGTGTGGATGACGCCCTTGCCCGCCGCCTTGTCGACCAGCTTGGAGGCATCGCGCATCAGCGTCTCGGCCTGAGCCTTGTCGCCGGCCTCAGCGGCCTCGCGGAACTTGCGGATGGCTGTCTTGAACTCCGACTTCACGGCCTTGTTGCGGTCGGTCGCTTTCGCGTTCTGCCGGTTGCGCTTGATCTGGGACTTGATGTTCGCCACGGTGCGTTGTGCCTCAGTTCTCGGGGCTAGGTTCGTAAGTGATCGGTTCTGACGGGCTCATGCCGGTGGGTCGGGGCGAACCGACGGCCACACAGACCCCAGAGGATACCGGCCAGCCCGTTCGGTCACCAAACTGGCTCAGGAGCCGGGGGCTGAGGGCCGATAAACCCGGAGTGACGTCCAACGAGGCCAATACCGACGCGGTCGAGGGCCAGCGCCCTGTCTACGCGGTGGGCATGGAGGTGCCCGTCGCCGAGCGGACGCCCCCCGAGATCCGTCCTGATCCTTCCCGTCTTCCTCGTCCTGGCGGCGGGCGTCCAGATCTTGGCCGGGGAGGGGCAGGCCATGGTGGCGTTCGTCCTCCTGCTCATGCCCGTAGTCGTGATATGGCCGGTGGCTTTGTGGGCGCTTCGCGACCTGTGGGGCCGCCACCGGTAGGGGTCTTGTTCGTCTGACGTGGGACGATAGGGCGTCCCGCCGACCCCCGACAGATCCCGAAGGTAGCTGCGTGCCCGCGACCCCTGACGTCCGAGTGCCGCAAGCGGCGTCCACCGATCCTTCGGTGATTCGCAACTTCTGCATCATCGCCCACATCGACCACGGCAAGTCCACGCTCGCCGACCGCATGCTGCAGGCCACCGGAGTCGTCGACCAGCGCCTCATGAGGGCCCAGTACCTCGACCGGATGGACATCGAGCGTGAGCGGGGTATCACCATCAAGTCGCAGGCTGTCCGCCTGCCGTGGACCGGCCCAACCGGGACCGACCACATCCTGAACATGATCGACACCCCAGGGCACGTCGACTTCACCTATGAGGTCTCCCGCTCGCTCGCCGCATGCGAGGGTGCGGTGCTGCTGGTCGACGCCGCGCAGGGCATCGAGGCGCAGACGCTGGCCAACCTCTACCTGGCGCTCGAGAACGACCTGCAGGTCATCCCTGTGCTCAACAAGATCGACCTCCCCGCGGCCCAGCCCGACAAGTACGCCGAGGAGCTTGCCCACCTGATCGGCTGCGAGCCCGACGACTGCCTGCGCGTCTCGGGCAAGACGGGGGAGGGCGTCGAGGCCCTGCTTGACGAGATCGTCACCCTCATCCCGGCGCCGGTCGGCGACCCCGACGCCGCGGCACGGGCGATGATCTTCGACTCGGTCTACGACACCTACCGCGGAGTCGTCACCTACGTGCGCGTCATCGACGGGCGGCTCACCCCGCGCGAGAAGATCAAGATGATGTCGAGCGGCGTCACGCACGAGATGCTCGACATCGGCGTGATTTCACCCGAGCCGGTGCCGACCCAGGGGCTCGGTGTCGGCGAAGTGGGCTACCTCATCACGGGGGTCAAGGACGTTCGCCAGTCGCGGGTAGGCGACACCGTCACGGACGCGCCCAAGCCGGCCACCAAGGCGCTCCCCGGGTTCCGCGACCCGAAGCCGATGGTCTTCTCCGGGCTCTTCCCGATCGACGGGTCGGACTACCCCGAGCTGCGGGACGCCCTCGAGCGGCTGCAGCTCAACGACGCCGCGCTGGTGTGGGAGCCGGAGACGTCGGCGGCGCTGGGATTCGGCTTCCGGTGCGGCTTCCTCGGCCTGCTGCACCTCGAGA
>JANLWJ010000358.1:0-6002 GCA_031364455.1 Actinomycetes bacterium
GCCGACGACATCATGGAATGGTCGCGCCTGCACATGGCCGCCTACAAGGTGCCGCGCCTGGTGGATTTCACCGACGCCCTGCCCCGCTCCGGCACCGGCAAGATCCAGTGGCGGACACTGCAGGAGAAGGAATGGGAAGGACAAACCAAACCTTGAATCACGGAGTACACGGAGGGCACGGAGAAGGGCGAGAACTTATTAGTGTTTTCCTAAGCCCTGGGTTACTTGAACGAGGCTCTAGGATGAGACTGAAATCTGCAATCTGCGATTTATCATGTCCGCCTTTTTGTAATGGGCGGTATATCAATTGCTTTTAGTGGGCGCCGACGTGATGGATCGCAAAAATCGTATCCATATTTAGGCCGCACCAAGTGGAAGTGTCGATAATAGTCACGGACATGTATCAGGCCTCCCGATCGCTGATTGCCGGAGCCAAGATCATAATTGCCAGCGACGGGATTCGTGATCGCGACGCGGTGAAAACGCCTACGCTTCCGGTGACGGTATGCTGTGCTTTGGCTATTGAGATTGCACTTAAGGCATTCTTGGTACTTGACGGCACCCAGTTCCCCAAGGAGGGAGGTGGCCACAGTCTTAAGGCCTTATTTGAAGCCCTTTCCTTGCCGACACAAAAGGAAATACTAGTGCTCCAGAGCACGTTTACCGGGCGCAACGCGACCGATGCAAGAAGACAACTCGAGAATGAGGCTCTTACATTTGTGAAATGGCGCTACGCTTACGAACACGAATACCTTTCATCCAGTCCAGCTTTCCTTCATGATTTTGCAGTCGCGTTGAGTGAGCACTTGAGATATAGGATTGATCAGTAGAAAGTTGAAACGGGCACCTACAATAAAATTCATCGTATGAGCCTCGCATCTTATCGCTTGCGCGCCTACTCCCTCGTTACGGGGGTGTTTTTCCTGCAGCCTGTTTACGAAGCTGCGGCTCAAGATCAGCGCTACTGCTCAGATCGAGAGTTCTTCCAGCAGCGCGCGATTGAAGAAAAGAAATGGGATGTTGTTGAGCGCGCGGCTCGAGATTACATCGGTTATTGCGAACAGTATGGAGGACGCGCGGGGATTGTCCGATCACATCGTGGACTTCTTCTTGCACATATTGCCCAAGGAAAGTACGAGGACGCTATTCCCATAGCTAACCGATGCACTCGCCTTGACCCCGATGACGCAATCTGCCACGCCCTAAAAGCCGATGCGCTGCTTAAGACTGGCCAACCCCGCCTTGCGAAAGAAAGCGCAGACCGCGCGATCGCTGTTGGCGGACACGACGACAACAGCGCCCTTGGTGTTCGCATTGCCAGGGGGCTGCTTACCCAAATCGATAGCGCAATAGCTGCTCAGGAAAATTCGGCCAGAAGGCAATCTGAACCAAAGCGCAAGGTTGAAGCCGCTCAAGGTCCGCGATTTGGCACCGCATGGTTTACTGAAAACGGCTACGCCATAACGGCGTATCACGTCGTTGAAGGAGCGCTGCAGATTTCTTTACTGGGTCCGGACCGAGCGTCCTATCAGGCTTCGATTGTAGTCGCGGACGCTAGAAATGATCTCGCGATTCTAAAGGTTAACACCGCACTTCATCGACCTCGAGGACTTCGAATTTCTCAGCGGCCCGCGGCTCTCGGCGGAACGGCATTCACTATTGGCTTTCCGCACCCTGATGTCATGGGGGTTCAACCCAAGTACACGTCTGGTGACATTTCAGCTACTTCGGGCGCTGGCGATGACCCTAGATTTATCCAAATATCCGCGCCAATTCAAGCTGGCAACAGTGGGGGTCCTTTGGTCGGTGCAAACGGAGACGTTATCGGGATAGTGGTTTCAAAATTGAGCGCAGCGAAGATGCTTGGGGCAACCGGTGATGTCACCGAAAACGTTGGTTACGCGCTGAAGGTAGGCTATCTCAGCGTGCTTCTCGCTGAACTGTCGGCGTCAGGAACCGAGGCCTTACCTCTGACCGGGAAATCGCGAGACGAATTGATTTCACAAGTACGAGATGCGGTATTTCTGGTTGTGGCGCAATAGAAGCTTCGACCTAACAACGGCGCAAAGCGGCGATATACCAATCGCTTTTTTGGGACGCTGACGTGATAGATTGTAAAAATCGTATCTTTATTTAGCGCTCAACAGGCAGCGGAATGGACCGCGCTACTCCTGAGATTCTGTACCGGTACCGGCACCTGCTGGATGAGAATCGTAAGCGCACAGAACGCCTCCTTGGGGCATCCGTTCTCTACTTCGCGTCTCCGGAACAGTTTAACGATCCGTTCGATTGTAAGATCCACTACACCTCTCTCGGTTCTCTTGAGCAACTTCGTCGCAAGCAACAGACCCTATACAAGAAATACATTCCAGAGTTAAACCGCGCTGAAAGGCGGCACCGTGCCGCTCGTGACGTCAAGAAAATCGATCCTGCTGCATTCCTAACTACGATTACGGAGGGATTACAGCGCGAGGTAAACCGTGTTGGCGTTTTATGCTTGTCAGAGTTCCGGGACGACGTCGTGCTCTGGTCTCACTATGCTGCAGGACACGCGGGACTATGCCTTGGTTTCCGTGTTGCGGCAGACGTGGCCTTTTTCGCGAGAGCTCAGTCAGTTTATTACTCCGCACAGTATCCCTCTATAGATCTTCATGACTCTCCCAAAAAGCAAGTCGAGGCTTTCATTATGAGGAAAGCGCAAGGCTGGGCGTACGAGAACGAATGGCGCATCGTTGATCACAAAACCGGTTTCGGAGAGAAAGCCTTTCATCCTCGTGCGCTTTGTGAAATTGTCTTCGGTGCCAGAATGACTCAGTCGGACAAAGCATTCATTCGCGAATGCACTGTCGACCGAGCGGATTCAATCTCGCTTTATGAAGCACGTCCAACGAAGGGCAGTTACGCTTTGGCAATTGAGAGAGTTGACCGCTAACTACAAGCCGCCGGCGCAGCGGCATCATCAACGGTCATAGCGGCCGCTGGATGGGGGAGAAGTCACGCAGAATATTCGAGCGCAACGATAGGGTCATCTCTTGCCTCCCCGCCGACTGAGAACCGGATCGGTGGAGGCATCGGAATGTTTCAGTGGCTGACAATCCGTCACAACGAAAGTTGGCGGCACAGACCTGCAAACAGTCAACCTGCTTAAGGCCGGCTCTTATCAATCACCCTGCAGGCCAGCGTGATCGATGTATTTATGGGCCCGGGATTGCCGATGTAATGCTTCAGCGCCTCCTGGGCGCGCTTTTTCAGATCCTTCCGGCGTGAAGTGCGTGAAGTGGGTCAGGCTTGGTAGAAGTGCGTGAAGTGGGTCAGGCTTGGTATATTGCATAAGTGCAGCGTGCCAAACCCTCTCCGATTCGCAAATCTTAACTACAGGATGCAGTCAACTGCGGCCATGGAGATGCGATTGCAACGAAGGGCGTCGCGACTCGCGCGCAGCTCAAAAAAGGATACAATGCATCGCATTTGCAATGCAGATCGGGCTATCCATGAAAACTACCACCATCCCATCGCTTCGCGTGTTCCCGGTGCTTCGCAAACAGGCCGAAGATGTCCTTGAGCAGGGAGAGACTCTCTCCGGCTTCGTGCTTGACGCACTGACCCGGAGTATCGACTACCGCAAGTCCCGACAGGCATTCATTGCACGAGGCCTGTCGAACGCCGCGCAAGCGAAGAAAACAGGCAAATACGCTCCGGCCGACAAAGTGATCGGGAAGCTTGCACGAAAATTAGTCAAGGCGAAGCAACGCGCGGCTTGATTCAGTGAAGCGCTACAAGGTTCGCTTCACGCCGGAGGCGGAAGACGATCTGCTGCGGCTCTATGACTTCCTGCTGGAAAAGGACGTGACTGCGGCAGAACACGCCCTGGAGGCGATCAAGGAGGCAATTGAGCTACTTCGTTTCTCGCCGTTCTCCTGTCGTAAGGCGCTACTCGACAATTCGTTCCTCAGAGAACTCCTCGTCCCTTTTGGCTCCGGGGGATACGTAGCCTTATTTGAAATTGAACCCGGCAGCACGGTGAACATCCTCGCGGTACGGCATCAGCGCGAGGAAGATTACCAGTGAGGACTTTTACGCCTTCCGCGTTCCGGCACCGGCAAGATCCGATAGCGGGCGCTGCCCGATCATTATCGGGGCTGACTCCTGCCGATCATCTTGCAGGCGAGCGCGATTGAAGTTTTGATGGGGTCGGGGTTACCGATGTAATGCCTCAGGGCTTCTTCGGCGCGCTTTTTCAGATCCTTAGAGTTCAACAGCCCTTCCGCGGCGAGCGCCTTGATGTCCTCCTGGTCATGCTCCGCGAACCGGGCGAGCTTGGAAACAGCGAGATCGACCGGCGCCAGCAACCTGACTTCGACGACTTTGGGATCGATGCCGCCGAGTTTCAGCGGTGTCGAATCCTTGTACGCATCCTCATGCAGAAGCCCGAAGGTGTCGTTGTACTGGCGATCGAAGTAAAGCAAGCGGGCTTTGCCGTCGGCATCGCGATAGGAAATTTCGAGATCCTCCGGCAACAGCATCCGGTGGGAAAACGTCGCATCGACATCATCAGTCATTCGCCGTGCCGTGTAGAAATGCGAAGCAACGCCGCCGGCAACAAACATCCGCACGGGCAGCACCAGCTTCTTGTTTCCCGATGCCTTGATCGACTCCTCGATGCGGCCCACCATCGTCTTGAATGCGTCGAGAAAGTTCGTTCCGACCGCGGGATTAGGCAGCTTTGGCACGCCACTTCTCCAGCATCGGCAGGAAACGCGACGGGCGCACGGGCGACTGCGCAAGCCACGCGGCGAATACCTCCGGCGTGGTGATTCCTGGGTGAAGCATCTCAGCCAGTTCGAGATGGCGGGACCGGTTATATCCCCGCGCGCTTGCCAGCATGACTGCCAGCCCGCCCATGAAAAAAGACGGACCGGCGGACCGCCATCGGCCGGGGTCCGCTTCAGGCTCCGAACATAAGTCGAGAAGTTTCTGCTCCTCCTCCCGTCCATACCTCGCCGGCATGTGACGAAGTTCTGCCGCACCAGACTTTGACGCCCGCGCGCCAGCATTCGGGCCAACGAACAGCCGCAACCCCACCGCGTGCGCGAGCGATTCCAGCGTCGACAGGACGCAGTCGCCGCGATTGCGTAGCCTGCTGACGGTTTCGGGACGCACGCCCGCCTTGGCTGCCCACTTGCGATCCGACCAGTTTCGGGCGGCTGCCGCGGCTTCCATCGACTTCAGCAAAAGAGGCAGACCGGTTTTCATATTGACCTGTAAGTCAACAACACTATCGACTGTTGACTTTAAAGTCAAATACTTGATCCGCCTTTGAATTACACTGTTCGCATTCCAAGACCCTTGCGCTTGATCTCTTCTGTGTCCTTGTGGCCAAACGCCTTTCGTAGTTGCCCTTCGGTTATCGCGCAACTCAAAAAAGGACACAATTCATCGCATTTGCAATACGGATCGGGCTATCCATGAAAACCACCACTATCCCATCGCTTCGCGTGTCCCTGGAGCTTCGCAAACAAGCTGAAGATATCCTTGAGCAGGGAGAGACGCTCGCCGGCTTCGTGCTTGATGCGCTGACCCGGAGCATCGAATACCGCAAGTCTCGACAAGCGTTCACTGCGCGAGGCCTGTCGAATGCCGCGCGCACGTCGAAATGGGGGCGCAAAGTCACGTTGGCCGCTATCATGAGAGGAGTGCACGGAGCTAAGGCGGATGGGTGCGGCTCCAGGAGCAGTTCACTTACCAGGGAGTAAACAACATGAACAAGCGGCTTTATATCATGCTGGGATTTCTTGTCGGTTGCGCTACTACCGGCACCGGTCCCGGTCCCACCGCAACCAGTTCCAATTCTGTGTCGAACAAACCCGCGGCCAATGCACCCAAGCCCGACAAGCTTGAAAACATCGCGCTGGTCTGGAAACCGACCACGAGCGTGGGCTCGATGGGAACGATTGACCTGACGGATCTGGAGAAGGCCAAGCTACAAGTCGATCGCTTTGCCG
>JANLWJ010000282.1:0-8356 GCA_031364455.1 Actinomycetes bacterium
CCCGGCGATTTTGGCGACCGCATACCACTCGTTCGTCGGCTCCAGCGGGCCCGTGAGGAGGTAGTCCTCTTTCAATGGCTGCGGGGCCAGCTTGGGGTAGATGCAGGAACTTCCGAGGAACAGGAGCTTCCTCACGCCCGCCTGCCACGCGCCCCGGATGAGGTTGTTCTGGATTTGGAGATTCTCAAAAAGGAAAGCTGCAGGCTGCTCGTGGTTGGCGAGGATGCCCCCCACCTTGGCCGCCGCGACGAAAACAAACTCCGGCTTGGTCTCGGCGTAAAAGCGGTCCACCGCCGCAGCATCGAGGAGGTTCAATTCCTGCCGCGTTCGGCCGATCAATTGCCGACAGCCCTGCCGTTGCAATTCCCGCCAAACGGCGCTGCCAACAAGCCCGCGATGACCGGCAACAAAAATACGAGCGTCTTCGTTCATTGTGCTATCAGCTTACGGGAAGCCGTGCCGGAGCGACAAGCGTGCGTCCATCGGACAAATCCTCCACAAAAAAGACATCTGGCGGACAGGGTTGACCTATTTCAAGACACTCCGGCTTAACCGCTGACTGTGTAAACTCCCGCGATGCTCCAGCCGCCTTGGGACAACACCCCTGAAAAGTGCCGTCCCGCTGCGATTCTCTGACATTGCGAAAAGAAAATTGCCGCCATCGGGCCGATGGCACGGCCGCTGCTCAATAGCATCTTGCGGTTCGTGAAGGGCAATCAGTGAACGCACCGTACTAATAATAACCGCCCTTCACAGTCGTTCACACCGCGACAGTAGAAAGGCAAAACAAAATGAAAGTTAACACCAACAACAAGTCCGGCTTCACGCTGGTTGAAATCATGATCGTCGTGGCCATCATCGGCCTGCTCGCTGCGATCGCGATTCCGAACTTCGTGAAAGCCCGCACCGCGTCCCAGAAGAATGCCTGCATCGCCAATCTCAAGCAGATTGACGGCGCCAAGGCGACTTGGGCGTTGGAGTCCAAGAAGGTCAACTCGGATGTGCCCGTCGCGACGGATTTGTATGGCGCCAACGCCTACATCCGTGACGAGCCCAGCTGCCCCGGCGGCGGCACCTACGCGCCCCTGGCGGTGTCGGCCAAGCCGACCTGCACGCTCAGCACCGTGGGTCACACCCTCTAATCCGAATTCGTTCGGATAACACACGGCCTGGAGCTTCGGCTCCAGGTCGCTTTTCTTTTTGCCAGAACCTCTTGCACCTTGTCGACGTCCGACTTGTGCGACCGCTCGTTGTTGAGCGGCTCGCATCCGAACTGGTCTACGCCACCCGCTTCCTACCCCGCTGGGCGTACGCGCCCCTGGGGCTCGCTAGATCGTCGTGGCTGGCGCGTCTGCCGATGGAGGCATCGCTCAGTGGAACTTGAGCTCTTTCTCGCGGATGTGGAGCAGAAGCCCGCCAGGCTCGCCGAGCTGGGGGATCGGTGCGCCCATGGGATCGACTGGGGCATCGACTTGGCATCGGTAGAGCGGGTGATCCTGCTCGGGATGGGTTCATCGCGGTACGCCGCTGAGTTCTGCGCTCGCTCCCTGCAAGCTCGCGGGATACCAGCGTGGGCCGACTACAGCTCCGCGGCCGCAGACCACGTCGTCGACGAACACACCCTCGTGGTGCTCATCTCTGCCAGCGGTAGGACGCCCCCGACGATTGCTGCCGCCGAGAGAGTGCATGATCGCGCACCGACCCTGGCAATGACAAACGTGCAAGCGTCTCCTCTCGCGTCGATCGCCAAGTCCACGGTCGACATGACTGCCGGCCTTGAGTCTTCAGGCGCAGTGACCCGATCGATGGTTCACACGATCGTTCTGCTGCATGCACTCGCAGCCGCGCTCACAGGGGGTAGCAACGTCAGTACTCCGAGCCTGGCTCGTCGAGGAGCGGAGGCTATAGCAGATCTCCTCGACCGTCGAGGCGCGTGGCTCCAGCAGACGGCAACGCTTCTGGATGGCGCAGAGGGTGTTCACTTCCTTGCTCCTGCCTGGCGAATGGCGTCCGCCGCCCAATCAGCGCTCATTGTCCGTGAGGTCCCGCGTCGTCCCGCGGTGGCCTGCGAGACCAACGACTGGCCGCACGTCGACGTCTACCTCACTTCGAGCACTGACTACCGCGCTGTCCTCTTCGGCGAGACCGCCGCCGACCCAGAGGTTCTTCACTGGATGGGCATGCGCGGCGCGGTAGCCGTGGCCGTCGGTGCTGAGCTTCCGGGCGTCGCCCGGGCAGTCACGTACCGGTACGCCGACGAGCCGTTGGTCGCGCTGCTGACCGACACCGTCGTCGCCGAGCTCGTAGCACACCAGTGGGCAACCATTCGTCCCCAGGCTGGGTGACGGGCGTCACGGGTACCCTGCTGAACACCATCGCTGTCCGCGTGGGCGGCTAGCGATCAACGGCGACGCGGCGCAGTTAACCGATCAGACTCTTATCGTGCCTGGAGGCTTCGTGTGGCGGTAACCGTCGCGGAGATAGTCGGAGAGCCGTCATTGCGGGTGCGTGGCGTTGCCGGGCAGTCGGGCTTTGATCGCGTCGTTTCTTGGGCGGCCACCTGCGAAATGGCGAACCCATGGGACTGGCTCGACACCGGCGATCTGCTGCTCGTCAACGGTCACGGCATTCCACCGGAGCCGGCGAGTCAGGAACTCTTCATCCGAAGCCTCAACCAGGCTGGGATGGCCGGTCTGGGCGTCGCTGATCACGCGTTCGCGCCAGGACTCAGCCAGGCGATGCGCGATGCTTGCGACGAGCTCGGCTTCCCCCTGCTGAGCGTCGACTACGAGGTCGCCTTCTCTTCAATCTCCAAAACGGTGGCCCGGTGGAATCACAGTATCGACCAACACAGCGTTCGCCTTACCGCACGCATCTATGACCGAATGCGAAAGGGGTCTGCCAAGGGCAGATCCTTTGCCCACATCCTCGACTCCATTGCCGAAGAAGTCGGAGTTCAGCTGCATGTCGTCACCACTGAGGGGGTCGCGCTGCTTGACACCCCCGGTCTGGACTCCCATCTCTCCGCCGAGTTGGCGGGGTACCTTCAGTCACGCTCTGGTGAGCGCTTACCAGCCGTGCTCAGATTTCACTCACTTGACTCCGGCACGATCGCCCTCCCCATTCCGGCCGATCGCTCGTCGCTGCTCGTTGTGGATGCGCCGCCTCACGCTTGCGATATCGTTGTCCTCCAGCACATCGCGACCATCGCGGCGCTGCACATCGAGCAAGAGGCACTTCAGCAAGCTGTCCTGTCACGCCTTGCATCGGACGTCCTTCTCCAGCTCATCCAACGAAACATCGATACTGGCCGTGCCGCGGCCGAGATGCGGATCCTTGGCATGGACCCCGATCGCGAAGTGGTCCTTGCCGTGACGCAGGCGAACGAACCTCTGGCGCTTGTGCAGTCGCTGCTGGACCGTCGAATTCCGCACATGATGTGCCGACACCAGGGAGACTCAGTGCTCCTTCTTCACTCTGATCGAGAGACGCTCACCACGATTGCCGAAGTAGTACAACCCTCCGCCTTGGGTGTCAGCGCTCCGTTCACCGGGCTGCTCCGAGTGCCAGATGCCGTCGCCGAAGGTCAATGGGCACAAAAAGCGGCGCACAGTCCCGGGATCAACGAGTACGGATCATTCAATGATCCTCTGCAGCCCCGCACGATCAGCGAGGCACAGCGGCTGGTGAGTGCGGTGCTCGGGCCGCTGATCAGGTACGACGAGGCTCATGGAGGAGACCTGGCCGGGACCCTAAGGACGTTCCTCGGAGCCCAGAGGTCTTGGCAACAAACGGCCCGCGACCTTCACATCCACAAACAGACACTTGCCTACAGGATCAGACGCATCGAGGAAATCCTCGACTGCCAGTTGAACGACGTCGAGGACGTCACGAGAATCTGGCTGGCTATTCGGGCCTGCGACTTCATCCACGTGGAGACGACCAAAGACGTCGACTCCTGAGATCGAACGGCACGCACGACCTCGTGAACCTCTCGACAGCGCAGTGACCTGCTTTCGATCGGAGCTTGCTCGGCTACTCAGGGCCACACACGGACGCTCCACGCTCAAGTGTCACCCAACGGGACACTCGGCAAGCCGTGGGGTCAGTCCCAGTGGTCGGCCACCTTCTTGCTGGGCTGCACCCTGGGTGGCTCCCCCGGCATCTTGGGAAAGTTCGGTGGGTAGTTCGTCTCACCGAGTCCATTCGCCTCGTCGCGCGCGACCCACTCCAAAGCTCGTTCGAGCCCGGCTGCGTCCCGGTGCATCTCGGCTTGGAGGTCGCCCACTTCCGCCAAACGCTCCGGCACGGTGTGGATGGTGAAGTCCATCGTGCTGACGTCCGCCAGCTCGTCCCACGTCACCGGGGTCGACACTGGCGCGCCCGCCCGCGCCCGAACCGTGTACGCCGCCGCGATCGTCTTGTCGGGGAGCATCTGGTTGAAGTCGACGAACACACGCTCGCCGCGCTCCTCCTTCCACCAGGCCGACGACACGCGCTCAGGTGCCTTCCGCTCCATCTCTCTCGCCATTGCCAGGACCGACCGCCGCACCTGAGGGAACGTCCACCCGACCGTCAACGGGACATCGATGTGAATCCCGCGGCCACCCGATGTCTTAGGGAAACCCACCAGCCCGAGCTCGTCAAGCATCGGACGCAGCAGCTGCAGCCCCACCCAGACGGCATCGGAGAAGTCTGTGCCGGGCTGTGGGTCGAGGTCGATCCGCATCAGGTCTGGATGAGCGAGGTCGGACGCGAGGGCCGGCCATGGGTGCAGCGTGATGGTCCCGTACTGGGCCGCCCATACGAGGTCGGCCGGATGCTCTGGGCGAAGCACCTCTGCCGTGCGACCACCCGGGAAGGTGACCGTGACGCGGCCGAGCCAGTCAGGCGCCTTCGGAGGCAACCGTTTCTGGTAGACCTCCTCGCCACCGATGCCGTCCGGATAGCGCTGCAGGTACGTCGGTCGTCCGGCTACAGCGCTGAGCGCGATCTCAGCTGCCGCCGCGTAGTAGCGCACCAGGTCGATCTTGCGTCCCCGATCGTCGAGGTCAGGGAAGTAGATCTTGTCGGGGTTGGAGATCGAGACAGTCCGGTCACCGACGGCGACGTCGACGCGTTCGGGTGCCACGAGATTGACCGTACTTCGTCACCAGTCGGTAAGGGGCCAGTACTGGCCGAGTCGGCCGCGGGCACCTACCGTAGAGCCATGACCAATCGCGTAGACAAGTCAGACGCCGAGTGGCGCGCCCAGCTCTCTCCACAGGAGTACGCAGTGCTCCGCCAGGGTGGCACCGAGCCAGCCTTTGCCGGCGAGTACACCGACACAGCCACCACCGGCGTCTACCGATGCCGAGCCTGCAGCCAGGAGCTCTTCCGCTCCGACGCCAAGTTCGCCAGCCACTGCGGCTGGCCGTCGTTCTACGCCCCCACCGAGGACGACGCCGTCGAGCTCATCGAAGATCGAACGATGGGCATGGTGCGCACCGAAGCCAAGTGCGCCAACTGCGGTTCGCACCTCGGCCACGTCTTCGAGGGTGAGGGCTACGACGTACCGACGGACCAGCGATGGTGCATCAACTCGATCAGCCTGACGCTCGAACCGGTTGAGTAGCAACTAGGACGGCAGGAGACCTCAGCTGGTCGGAGCCTCAGTCGGCGCCGTCTCGCGCAGTTCGGCGATGAGCGCCTCGATGTCTTCGTGCTTGTGGGTCATCGTGCGATGCGCAACGTGGGTGGCATGCGGCAGCACCGAGTCGACGTCATCGGGAAGCTTGGCGGCAATCACCATGACCGCACCCTCACCGGTGTCGACCGCGGCGCCTAGCTCGGCGATGTCCTTGCGTGAGACGCCGTGCCACAGGTGCGCAGCAGCTCGGGCAGCGCCACCGCCGGCCGCGGCCGTGATGAGGATGATTGGCGGGTAGATCAATCCGAGGAGACCACCGACAACGGTGCCGGCAATGCCGCCGACGTCGGCGTCAGGCTCAAGATGGTTGACCACTTTGGCCTTGCCCGTCGACGTCCGCTCGACGAGTGCGAGTGCGTAGATGCGCTCACTCCAGAGTTCTTCGCGGTTCTTGGCGATGTGCTCGTAGTCGAGCTCGGCGCGATGACGGTTGTCGTACGTACCGATGACGATGACCGGGTGAGCCATACGAGCCTCCTACCGCCTGAACTTCCCAGATGCCCTGACGTTGCGACCTTCTGAGCCTTCGGTGGCAGGTTAGTGCCGATCAGGGCAGTGACGCCACGATCTCGGCCACCGGGCGACGTCGACCGGTGTAGAACGGGATCTCCTCGCGCACGTGAAGGCGCGTTTTGGAGCCCCGCAGGTGGCGCATCAGGTCAACGATTCGATAGAGCTCGTCCGCCTCGAAGGCCAGCATCCACTCGTAGTCGCCGAGGGCGAACGAGGCGACAGTGTTGGCGCGGACATCGGCGTAGTCCCGGGCCATTTTGCCGTGCTCAGCCAGCAGCGCCCTCCGCTCCTCGTCGGGCAGGACGTACCACTCGTACGACCGGACGAACGGGTAGACGCAGACGTAGCGCTTGGGGTCCTCGTCGGCCAGGAACGCCGGGACGTGGCTCTTGTTGAACTCCGCGGGGCGGTGCAGCGCCATCTGTGACCAGACCGGCTCGCAGGTCGCCCCGAGGGCGGTCTGCCGGAAGCTTGCGTAGGCGTCCTGCAGGTCATCGCTGTCCTCGGCGTGCCACCAGATCATGAAGTCGGCGTCAGCCCGAAGGCCCTGCAGGTCGTAGACGCCACGGACGACAACGCCCTTCCCATCCAGTTGCTCGAAGAGCGAGTCGACCTCAGCGGCCACCCCGACCCGGTCAGCCCCCTGGGGCGTCGTGCTCCGAAACACCGACCACGCCGTGTAGCGGATGACGTCGTTGAGATCGCGGGCCTGCTTGCCGGTGATCGTCCGGCCCCCCGGACCGGGGCTGCTGGGACCGGGGGCACTGGATTCAGGCTCTGGGGGTGTCTGCGCGTCGCTCACTCCCCCATTGTCACCCGCTGGCGTGAGCCTCGGCCACCCGGTCTGCCGCGCTCCGCCCTGAGGCGATGCAAGCCGGGATCCCGACGCCGTCCCAAGCGGCACCAGCGACAGCCAGCCCCTCAGGCAGCACCCGGCGCGCCTCAGCAACTCTGGCTCGATGTCCGACGCGGTACTGCGGCAACGATCGCTCCCAGCGAGTAACTGCGGCAGCCCGGGGATCGCCATTGAGCCCAAGCAAGTCGCGCACCTCGGTAAGGACAGCGGTGACCAGGCCGTCATCTGGCAGGTCGAGACCGCGGGCATCACCGTGGCGTCCCACCGAGAATCGCAACACCTCGCGGCCTGGCGCGGCGTCCTGCGCCCACTGCCACTTGCGGGTCACGAACGTTGCCGCCTTCGTCAGTCGGCCGGTGACCGGCGGGACCAAGAACCCGGTGCCCGGCAGCTGGGTGGTGACCGATGCGGAGTCGAAGACGGTCGTGACGAGGGCGACAGATGCGTACTCGAGAGCGGCGGCGACCCCGGCGGCCCCCGGTGCGACCGAGCTGAGCAGCGGTACCGCAGCAAACCCGGGGACAGCGACGATCACACGATCGGCGGTCAAAGACTCTCCGGTGTCGGTGAACACCGTCCAGCCTGCCGGAGCGCCGTGGTGGAGCTCGACAGCGCGCGTGTTCGTCAGGACGGTGAGCCCACATGCTTTCGCGAAAGAGCCTGGCAGCGAACCCAGTCCACCCCTCACCGAGGCGAAGGCCGGACCCTCACCGGGGGTACCAGCACGTAACGATGCGGCCGCCGCCGCCACCGATCCGGTGCGCCGAACTGCTTCCAGCAAGCCGGGCAGAGCGGCGTCGACCGAGATCTGGTCGGCACGTCCGGCGTAGACGCCGCCCAGGAGCGGTTCGACTAGTCGGTCGACAACGCCTGCTCCGAGCTGACCCCCAACCAGTTCAGCCACCGTCATATCTTGTGATGGCTCGGTACCCAGATCGAGGGGCGGCTCATTTCGGAGCCGATCTAGCCCAGCCGATCCCAGCAGCGCTGGCAGGTCCGGGTCGTCGGCATCGGTGGGAATGCCGAGCAGTTGCTGACGGGGCAACGGGTAGAGGCGGTCGAGCCAGACGCCAGCCCCCGACGTCGCAGGATGCACCAGGTCAGCGGAGCGGCCGGCCGCCTCGATGAGCTGCAGACCTTCCGGACGCCGGTTGAGGAGCGACTCGGCACCAGCATCGAGACTCAGTCCGTCGACGACGTGGCTCGAAAGCTTGCCGCCAACCGCTGCGCTGCACTCGATGAGCCTGACATCGTCACCGCGCAGGCACAGTTCCGGCAGATGGATCGGTAGCACGCGC
>JANLWJ010000352.1:0-1651 GCA_031364455.1 Actinomycetes bacterium
TGCGATCCTGCGCCCGGTCGTAAATACCCTGCACCGTGCGCGCTGCGGCTTGCGGATTATCCGCGGCAATATATTCAAAGATGCCGGTAAGCTAGCGCTGGGCCTCGTCGGTCCAGCCTCCGCGTTACTCCAATTCTGGCACAGCAGACCGTGCTGGACGAATGACACTTAACGACTCAGTTCACCGGGCCGCGTCGGCAAGCGCAGCGCCGCGGTTGCGGCTCCGGTGCAACTGATGGTTCGGCGTCAATCTATCAGCCACATGCCGAACCAACGGTAGCACGAAGATCAGCAACAAGATTGCGGGCTTAGGATCTAGCGGATGACATCGTCCGCCGCGATCGCCAGAGATTGAGGGATAACGAGCCCCAAGGCATTTGCGGTTCTTGCGTTGACGATTAGCGTGAACTTCGTAGGTTGTTCCGCCGGGATATCGCCCGGCTTGGTGCCACCCAGAATTCGAACTACGTACCTTGCGGCACTCCGGAACATAGCCAGGAAGTCCGGGCCGTACCACATCAGGCAAGTCGCGTCTTCCGGTAGGCGAGAGGGGCATATCGAGGGTAGCCGGTTTTGCGTGGCAAGTTCCCCGATTCGCGTTCGCAACTCCTCGAGTAGCAGATCGGAGGTGACAAGCACGGCGTCAGCATGCTCGGCAACGGCAGGAAACACGCGCTCGATATCGTCGGCTCGGCGAACGGAGACCGGGTGCACCTGTAGTCCAAGACCTGGTGCCAACGTCTGCGCCTCTTTGAGTTGAGACCGGGCGACAGGATTGTCTGGATTGAAGAGTACCGCTACCCTTCGGGTGCGAGGTGCGATCTCTTTCAGAAGCGAAAGTCGCTTACCCGTAAAGCCCTGGGACATGAGCGTCAGTCCAGTGACGTTGCCTCCAGGGTGTGCCAGATCGGCCACGAGACCCATCCCGACCAGATCGCTGCTCATGGCAACGATCGGGATCGCGCGCGTGGCGCGTTTAGCTGCGAGTGCCACTTGGGTCCCGTCCGCGACTAGCACGTCAACCCGCAACCGTATTAGTTCGGAGATCAACCCTGGGAGAGCTGCGGGGTCGTTCGCAGCGAAGCGCCACTCGATAATCACGTTCTGCCCTTCGATGTAGCCACCCGCCCTTAGACCATTGCGAAATTCCGCGGCGAAAGGCGCGTGAACAGCAGCAGGGTGCATCGTGAGATAGCCTATACGAGGGCTATCGCTTGCTCCAGCAGACGGGAGCAAGTGCGTGCCGAGGGTCAAAGCAATGGCAATGAATGCCAGCACTTGGCAGGCCACCCACGCGCCAACTTTGAAACCCCTATTCCAAGGCCTGTCGAGCAAACTCATCTCCGTTTCCCGGATCAGGTGGGGCTGTGAGCGCACTGCCGCTGTTCCCTGGACGCCGAACGCCGAATTCAGCCGCGCCGCTAGGCGTCGGCTGGAATGACTTGTTGGGCGTCACGTTGCCTTCTGGCGCACAAGCTTGACTTGAAGCTCGCACCCTACAGCGCTCGCATAGCGCTTGAGCGTTGCAAGCGATGGGGCGTGCTTGCCAGCCGACTCAAGGCGGGAGATTGCGCTTTTGGTAGTGCCCATGCGTTCCGCGACTGCATCTTGGGTAAGACCAGCGCGAGAGCGTGCCTTGAGCATTTGACCG
>JANLWJ010000369.1:0-1773 GCA_031364455.1 Actinomycetes bacterium
AGGTGGTCGAAGAGCCACCTGAGCACGTGAAGTTCGTCTTCGCGACCACCGAGCCCGAGAAGGTCATCGGGACGATCAGGTCGCGGACGCACCACTACCCGTTTCGCCTCGTGCCGTCGCGCATCCTCGAGGACTACCTCGCAACGGTCTGCGAGTCAGAGGGCGTCACCGTCGAGCCTGGGGTGCTCGCCGCCGTCGTCCGCGCCGGAGCTGGCTCGGTGCGCGACTCGTTGAGCGTCCTCGACCAGCTGATCGGCGGTGCCGAGGCGCAGCACCTCTCCTATGAGCGAACGGTCCAGCTGCTCGGCTTCACGCCGGCGGCGTTGCTCGACGAGATCGTCGACGCCATCGCCGACAGCGACGGTGCCGCGCTGTTCGGGGTCATCGACTCGGTCATCGACGCCGGACTCGACCCGGAGCGCTTCATGAAAGACCTGCTCGAGCGATTCCGCGACCTGGTGATCATTGCCGCGGTTGAAGACGCCTTCGAGCGGCGTCTCGTCGGCGGGTCAGACGACCAACGGTCCCGGCTGCAGTCGCAGGCTGACCGGATCGGTCTGGCCGCGCTGACCAGGTGCACCGAGCTGGTAGCCACTGGCATCGCGGACATGAAGGGCCCGACGCCGCCGCGGCTACACCTCGAACTCGTCAGCGCCAAGCTGCTGCTCCCTGGCGCCCACGACGACGAGCTGAGCCTGGCGGCGCGCCTTGACCGCATTGAGCGGCGGATGACCATCGCCGGTACCGCTGAGGCGCCTGCGGCTCAGGCGCAGCGCCCGGCGCAGAGCCGTCCCGCAGCCAAACCGGCGCGCAGCTCACCGGACGCAGCGCCGCCGGCCGTCGCGGAGGCCGCCCCTTCGATCCCGCCTCCTGCTGTCTCCACTGCCTCCGTTTCCGAGCCCGAGGTCGCCGCAGCGGCCAACGCCCCTGTCGCCGCTGAAACGGCTGAGGCGCAGGTCGCACAAGAGCCCACCTCGGCGTCCGGCGGCTCTCAGGTGCACGAGCTCCGGCGCATATGGCCGAACGTGCTCGAGAACGTGAAGGCGCAGCGCCGGGTCACCTGGATGTTGCTCCTCGATGAGTCGGACGTGATCGGTGTTGACGAGAAGCAGCTCCAGATCGGGCTGCGGAAGCCAGGAGCCCTCAAGGCGTTCACCCAAAGTGGCCACGACGAGATCGTCCGCCAGGCGCTCATTGATGTCGTTGGCCTCGACCTCACCGTTGTCGCCGTGCTCGATCCGTCTGTCGCGGGGTCCGCACCCACCCCTGGCCCGGCTGTTGCTGCCCCCGCAAAGGAACCGGCTACCCCGCCGGCTGCCGTTGCCGAGGCACGCGCAGCGGCAGCAGCCGTCGGCGGTCCCGTGGTCGGCAAGGAGCGGGCCGCTGCGGTGGACGACGACGAGGTGGCGCTCGACGACGCCGACGCTGATGACGACGGGCTGGCTGGCCCTGAGCTGATTGCCCAGCAACTCGGCGGCACCGTGATCGGCGAGATCGACCACGCCTGAGGCGCCGCCCTCGGTGGTGCCGCCGTGGTCGGAAGGTCACCGTAGACTGGGCGCAGCAACGACGGGAGCAACGATGAACGTGGCATTGCCTGACGTCTCCGGCAACTGGGGTCGTCGCTGATGTACGAAGGCATCGTCCAAGACCTCATCGACGAGCTCGGCCGGCTGCCGGGCGTCGGCCCCAAGTCAGCCCAGCGCATTGCCTTCCACCTGCTCGCAGCCGAACCGGCAGATGTCCGTCGGTTGGCGGAGGTTCTCCTCGACG
>JANLWJ010000372.1:0-5126 GCA_031364455.1 Actinomycetes bacterium
CGATAGCCTCGCGATGAAGCTGCCCGAGCTTCTCCATCGCCATGTACTCCTGCGTCCCCGCAAAAGAGCTGGACAGCGACTGGTAAAGCGGATTCTGCAAAATCTGTTCGGCGCGAACCGGATCAGGATGCTGCTGAACGATCTCGTCGAAGGTGCGCTTCATGTCGAGCATCATGGCGAAGAGCGCACCACCATCCCGGCCGACTCTGGCGATCGGGCGGGGGGTGTTGTCCAGCTCCTCAAGTCCGAGTGACTGCGCGAGTCGCCGCGCCGGGTCGATCGTGAGAACGCACGCGCGCCTTCCACGCTCGGCCGCCCGGACGCCGAGACTGGCGGCCGTCGTTGTCTTGCCGACGCCACCAGCGCCGCAGCACACGATGATCGTCGTCTCAGGGTCGTGCAGCAGTGCATCAACATCGATGGCTGGCGTGCTCACCACGGCACCTCGTTGTGGGTCTGCCCCAGTAGGTCGCTCAACTCATAGAGCCCGGCGAGGTCGACACCGTCGGCGAGCCAGGGCAGCTCAACCACCGGTTGCCCGAGAGCGGTGATGTGCTTGCGTTCGGTCTGCTCCAGACTGACCCGCTCGGCATGACTGGCCGCCTCGCGGGTAAGCGCCTCGAGCAGACCGTCGTGGTTGGCGAGCCCGGCCGCCTTCAGCCCAGCGGCGATCTCGCTCTCGTCGAGCGCCCCCCTGCTGGCTTCCTCCAGCTGGGCTCGGGCCAGCGCCGGTTGGCGCGTCTGGTTGACGATTACCGCGCCAATGGGCAAGTCGAGGGCGCGAAGCTCAGCGACCGCGTCCGCGGTCTCCTGGACGGGCATCTCTTCGAGCAGCGTGACGAGGTGTACTGAGGTGCGCGGCGAGCGCAGCAACCCCATGATCGCGTCAGCCTGCCGTCTGATGGGTCCGACCTTGGCCAGGCCGGCGACCTCGGCATTGACGTTGAGGAACCTGCCGATCCGTCCAGTTGGCGGCGCGTCCACCACCACCGCGTCGTAGGCGTACTGCTGCCCGTTGCGGCGACGGGTGGCTTCGAATGCCTTGCCGGTCAGCAGTACATCTCGGACGCCTGGCGCCACGGTTGTCGCGAACTCGACGACGCCGACCTTACGAAGCGCTTTGCCGGCTCTTCCGAGGTGGTAGTAGAGGTCGAGGTACTCATACAGCGCGTCCTCGGGGTCGATGGCCAGGGCGTAGACATCGCCGCTGCCCCTGGCGATGGCGACCTTGCGCTCTTCGTAGGGAAGCTGCGGCACGTCGAAGAGCTCGGCGATCCCCTGACGGCCCTCGACCTCGATGAGGAGGACGCGCCTTCCATCGGACGCCAGGTGCAGTGCCAGCGCTGCTGCTGCGGTTGTCTTGCCCGTGCCACCCTTGCCGGTGACTACGTGCAACCGCGTCCGACTCTGTGCTCCCACGTCACTGACCCTACGCGCCTACCAGCAGCTGAACCGCGGCCTCCCGTGACGGCTAGGGTGACGCCATGACCAAGTGGGAGTACGCGACAGCACCATTGTTGATTCACGCGACCAAGCAGATCCTCGACACATGGGGGCAGGACGGCTGGGAGCTTGTCCAGGTCGTGCCAGGACCCAACGCCGAGCAGCTCGTCGCCTACTTCAAGCGGCCGTTGGAGCCGTGATGTCAACGCCGGAGCAGCGTCTGGCCGAGATGGGGCTCGAACTCCCCGAAGTCGTCCCGCCGCTGGCCTCCTACGTGCCGGCCGTGCGATCCGGCTCGTACGTGTACACCTCCGGCCAGGTGCCGATGGTGAAGGGCAAGATGCTCGTGACCGGAAAGGTCGGAGCCGAGGTCGACGTCGAGGCGGCTCAGGACGCGGCGCGAGCCTGTGCGCTCAACGCCCTTGCTGCTGTGCGATCGGTGACCGGTGACCTTTCTGCGGTGACCCGCATCGTCAAGGTGGTCGGCTACGTCGCCAGTACCCCTGACTTCACCGGGCAGCCGGGAGTCATCAACGGTGCCAGCGACTTGCTCGGTCACGTCTTCGGCGACGCCGGAGCACATGCGCGCAGTGCTGTCGGTGTCGTATCGCTGCCGCTCGACGCCCCCGTCGAGGTGGAGCTCATCGTCGAGGTGGTCTGACGTGGCCGCCGGATGAGCGAGCCGATGCCCATCCGTCCGGCCGCCACGGTTGTGTTGCTGCGCGACGGAGCCGACGGCATTGAGGTCTGGCTGCAGCAACGAGCGACGACCTTGGCCTTCGCTGCCGGGATGTACGCCTTCCCGGGTGGGCGGGTCGACGACGACGAAGACTTTTCGTCGGTCGCTCACGATGTTTCTGGTGAAGCCACGGTCTGGGCAGATTCGGACCTGGACGTCGTGCGAGCGCACCTGGCTGGCGCCGTGCGTGAGACGTCGGAGGAGAGCGGCGTCCGGCTCGAGCCAACCTCGCTGGTGCCCTGGGCCCGCTGGGTGACGCCGCCGGGCGACACGCGCCGCTTCGACGCCCGCTTCTACCTCGCGCAGTGTCCGAAGGATCAGTCTCCTCGGCCGCTGACCGGGGAAGTGGCGTCTGGGCGGTGGTTCGTCGTCCGCGCCGCCGTCGATGCCTTTGCCGCGGGTGATCTGCCCATGTGGCCCCCTACGATCAGCACATTGACGTCATTGACGACGTTCGACGACGTCGCGTCCGCGTTGGCGGCCGCGCCCACCACCATCGAGGCGGTGACCGAATGATCGAGCCGGTTGAAGGGGTCGGGCCCCAGCGGGCTCGCTGCGTTACGGCGTCCAACCCAGGAGTACTCACCCTCGCCGGCACCAACACGTGGGTGCTGTTCGAGCCGGACGCCGAGCGTTGTGTCGTCGTCGATCCTGGGCCGGACGACGCATCACACCTGGACGCGGTGCTGGTCGAGGTTGAGCGCGCCGGGTGCGAGGTGGCGCTGATCCTGCTGACCCATGGGCACGCCGACCACTCAGGAGGGGTCGATGCGCTGCACGCGCAGACTCAGGCGCCGGTCCGTGCGCTCGACCCCGGGTGGTGTCGAGGCACAGTTCCGCTGCAGGACCGGGAACAGATCGAGGTCGACGGGCTCACTCTGCAGGTCATCGCCACCCCGGGCCACACCGCTGACTCTGTCTGTCTGCACATGCCACGCGATGGTGCGCTGCTTACCGGCGACACCATCCTGGGCGAAGGCTCATCGCTCATCGCCTGGCCGGACGGACGCGTTGGTCCGTACCTTGGGTCACTCAAACGGCTACGCGACCTAGCGGCAGCTGGTGCGTCGTTGACGTTGCTCCCCGGTCACGGTCCTCTCGTGCTGTGGGGGCTTCCGGCCATCGACACCCTGATCGCGCACCGTGCGAAGCGGCTGGAGCAGATCACCGATGTGGTGGACGCGGGGGCGTCCACCGTCGGTGAGGTCGTTGCGGCGGTCTATGGCCTACCTGGCCCCGCGCTTCATGACGTCGTCGTCGCACAGGTGCAGGCACAGCTGGAGTACCTGTCGGCAACCGGCAACTCGCGGGCCGCTGAGGCGCTGCACCGCTGAGTCGTCCTACCGCTGAGTCGGGGCTGTCACGGCGGCTCACCTTGGGCGGTAGACGTCCGAGCGGTGCTCGACCGCCACGACGTCTATCCGCCGGCTCTGTTCGCTGATCAAGTAGACGATGCGGAAGTCACCGCGTCGGGCACTGTGAAGTCCGGTGAGATCGAACCTCAAAGACTTGCCAACGCGTTGGGGGTTCTCGGCTAACGCGCCATAACAGAACTCAATGACTGCGGTGGCAACCTTTTCGGGAAGGCGGGTGAGTGCGCGTTTGGCGGCGCTCGTCCAGGCGACCTCGTAGGGAACCGGGGTCACCTGGGTCGGATCAGTGCGAGAGCGTCATCCTTGGAGAGCTCGGTTGCCGGCTCGGCCTGGAGCTCGTCGAGGCTCGCGATGATCTGCTTGATGAGGCCGGGGCTGGACAGCACGTCGACGGTCTCCTCAAGAGATTCGAGGTCTTCCACGCTCAAAACGATGGCGGCCGGGCGACCGTGCTTGGTGATGACCACCCGCTGGTGTTCGCGCTCCACCTTGTCGACAACCGCAGACAACTGGTTCTTGACGTCCTTGAGGGCCATCTGGTCTGCACTATCCATGGCTATAAGTGTAGCCTCTTTTTCGGCACGCACGCTGAACTGATGCAAATCTCACTGAACCGTGGCGCGACCGTCAGCCGGCGCGGCGGGTGACCCGTTCGGCGTCCAGCAGGATCACCGAACGCGCCTCGAGGCGGATCCAGCCGCGCGAGGCGAAGTCGGCGAGCGACTTGTTGACGGTCTCGCGTGAGGCACCGACCAACTGTGCCAGCTCTTCCTGGGTGAGGTCGTGTTCCACCAACGTGCTGCCATCGGGCTGGGGCTGCCCGAACTTGTCTGCCAGGTCGAGCAACGCCTTGGCCACGCGGCCAGGTACATCGCTGAAGACGAGGTCGGCCATCGCCTCATTGGCGCGGCGCAGCCGCTGCGCCAGGGCCTGGAGTAGGGCTTCGGCGACCTCGGGGCGTCCGGTGAGCCACGGTCGCAGGTCGCGCTGGCTGAGCGAGAGCAGTACCGAGTCGGTGACGGCCGACGCCGTGGAGGTGCGGGTACCAGGATCGAAGAGTGAGAGCTCGCCAAACATCGCGCCAGGGCCGAGGACGGCCATGACCTGCTCGCGGCCGTCGCTGGAGGTCTGGCCGAGCTTGATCTTGCCGTCGACGATAATGAAGAGCCGGTCGCCCGGCTCGCCTTCGGAGAAGACGACATCGCCTCGTGCCACGGTGGTGTGGCTCATGGTCGCCCGCAGTGCGGCGGCAGCAGCATCGTCAAGCGCGGCGAAGAGCGGCGTCCGCCGCAGGACGTCGTCGTCCACGCAGTCACCTCCGGTTCGGCGTCAGTCGCAGGCGAACACGGTAATCGTCGACTGACGTGCTTACCAGGCTAGGGGAAATTGCCGAACTTCGGGTGACCGGGACGCTGCTGAGCTCAGATCAGCTCATCCGGGGGGAGGGGCAGGGCGGTGAGCGCCAGTCGGGGCTCCTCGCGGTAGCGGGCGATCAGCTCGCCGGTCGTCCCGGCGAGACGTCGGTGCAGGGCTGCCCGGTAGGCGGAGAGCTGCAGCTCGGCGAAGGCGAG
>JANLWJ010000449.1:0-4459 GCA_031364455.1 Actinomycetes bacterium
AGGCATACCGCGCGTCTCTCAGGTCGATTGGGATGCGCTACAGCGAAACGAAGACGCAGTACAGGCGCTTATCGCCTTGTGGGAAGACTTCATTCTTGAAGACGATGAAATCCTCGCGCTGTACTTCACAACCTACTACTGACGGAGACTGACATTCCGACCTACGAATTCAAGTGCCAGTGCGGAGCCAAATTCGACCGTTTTCTCAAGGTCGCGGACTTCGACGAGCCGCAGACTTGCGAATGCGGAAATCAGGCGCGCCGGATCATATCGTTGCCAATCGTCTTCAAGAGTCAGGATATCTGCTACGACTCGCCGATCGACGGCAGGCCGATCACCAGCAAGCAGGCAAGGCTTCAGGACTTGGCGCGGTCGAACTGTGTGCCTTACGACCCGGATCAGAAGCAGGACTACACGCGCAGGATCGAGGCGCAGGAAGCCGCGCTTGAAAAAGCAGTCGATCGCACGGTTGACTCAGAGATTGCCAACATGCCGGCCAGAAAACGAGAAAAGCTCGAAGCCGAATTACAGGGCGGCATGACCGTCGAATCGGTCAGGACTACGCCAGCACTGAAACCCATAGCCAAGGAAATCCACCATGTCCGATGAGATCGCAGAAGTCGTTGCCGAAGAACCCGCACTGCCAGAAATTTCCGCATCTGACCTGGGGCTTGGGCATGAAGAAATCAAAGAGGAAGTCGAAGAAATTCCAGAGCATCCAGAGGTTGCAGAACTTCCTGTCGAGGATAAACCGGCGCCTGTTCAAACGCGCGCAGCACCGAAAAGCTGGCAGAAAGACTTCCACGAACCCTGGGCAAAAATAGACGCGAAGACGCAGGAGTACATCGAACTGCGTGAAAAGCAGATGCTAGACGGGTTGGAGCAGTACAAGGGCGACTCCGGCTTTGGAAAACAGATGCGCGAAGTCATCACGCCCTACAAGGCTATGTTACAAGCCCAGGGCGTGGACGAGCCGAGAGCGGTCCAGTATTTGCTCAACGCGCACTACAAGCTCACCAATTCCTCGCCGGAGGAAAAGAAAGCCTATTTCTCCACCTTGGCGAAGAATTATGGTATTACGCTGGAAGGAATGGCCGAGCAGGCGCAGATTGATCCGGCAATCAAGGAATTGCGGGACAATTTCAGCAGCCTGCGAGACAGTTTGACGGCGCGCGAACAAGCCGCACAGGACGCAGCGCGCGCCAATGTAGCAAAAGACGTAGAAGCATTCGCTCTGGATGAAAAACATCCGTACTTTGACGAGGTGGCGGACGACATCGTTGCCATGATCAAGGCCGGAAAGAATCTGGAGGATGCCTACGAAAAGGCAGTGTGGGCGAACCCCGTAACCCGTCAGAAAGAAATGGCCCGGCTTCAGACAGAAAGCCAGTCACAACTTCAGGCGAAGGCGAAGGCGGAAGCCGATAAAGCACGAAAAGCAGCAGGCGTAAACGTCAACAGTCGAGACACCCGTAGGACTCCTACAGAGCCGAAAGGAACGATGGAAGACACCATGCGCTCGACCCTGAAAGAAATCAGGGGGCGCACCCATTGAACACTTTAAGGAGCCTATGTCATGGCATCACCAAACACTACCTTTACGGAGCTGGTAACCACCACGTTCCGTAAGCACCGGAGGGAGATCAAGGACAACCTCTCGAACCGCAATGCGTTTCTGAAGTACATGATGAAACGCGGCAACATGCGTACCGAGGATGGAGGTCTGACGATTGCAACACCGCTCGACTACCAGGCGAACGGAACGTACCAGCGTTATTCAGATTGGGACGTGCTGAACATCACGGCATCCGACACGATTTCGTCCGCCGAGTATCAGTGGCGGCAGATCGCGTTGAATGTGGTTGCCTCTGGCCGTGAACTTCGCATCAACAGCGGCGAAGCGCGCATCATCAATCTGGCGAAAGCCCGGATGAAGAACGCGATTCGCACCTTCAACAACAACTTTTCATCCGACCTGTATTCGTCCGGTTCGCTGACCAACCAAGTCAACGGTCTTCAGGCAATCATCGCGGATACGAATACGAACACGGTGGGCGGCATTGACGCGAGCATCTGGCCTTTCTGGCAAAACACTGTCTATGACGCTTCGGTCAACAGCGTGACGCCGAGTGCAACCACCATCGAGAACGGCTTGATGCTGCCGTTGTGGCTCTCGATTGACCGTGGGCCGGATGACCAGCCGGATCTGATCGTTGCGGATAATTTGTACTATCAGTATTTCGAGGGTTCGCAAACGTCGCTCAAGCGGTACAACGACAAGACGAATGCGGACGCCGGGTTCGTGACGCTGAAGTACAAGAATGCGGACGTGGTATATGACGGCAACTCCGGCATTCCGTCTGCGCATATGTACTTCATTGACGGCCCCCACACTCTGCAATAAGGGGCCACGGTGCCACTATCAAGTAGCGAAAGGTTTGACTCTCGACTTTAACTGACGCAAACGATCCGCCAAATGCCTTCTGTAAGCAAAAACCTCTTCCCTCTTCGGACTCAACCGATACCGGTTGCCGAGCTTGTGGTTCCATTCGTTGATGTTTCTCTGGAACTCCAATGCAATGTCGGCTTCCTCGGATTTGATGAGCAGGAACGGACGAACAGTTTTCAGAAAGGTATAAGCATTTTGGCTGGAGATATTCCACGAGTGCAATGGTTTGTGGCGAGGATTAGGACGTGCGCCGCCCTTGAAAAGGCTGCCACCGAACAATTCTGCCATAAGGACGATGGCACTTGGATCGGTCATGGCGATTCCTGCCACGACCTGCATGGATTCTCCGATTCGGCGTTTCTGCACGGAAATGGTGATATATCCCTCTCCGTCGAAAAGGCCAGCGGCGTAAGCGATCAGTTGAAGTTTCATTCAACCTTTAGTCAGGTGATAGATGGAATGTTGGCGAATTCGGTGGACATCCGATGCCCGGCCAGAAATGGTGCGGAAGGACAATACCGAGCCAAGCAGAGCGAAAGCTCCGGCGTGTGTAACGAACATGTGCCAACCCCGGAAGGGAAGATATGTTCTGTTCTGCATGGGAACATGCAGAGGTCGGCAGAAATGACCGGCCCTGTTCATGTAATTGCGCATAGTGCAAGTATATATGAACAAGTAACAAATAAGCAACACGAACTATCTGGAACTCGTCGTCCACCAGGACGCCGATCTGGAAGTCGTCGATGAGCAGCGTCCGATCAATCAGGATGGATCGGTCATTCCGATTCTGTGGATGGGCAACGTCACTTGCTCTAACCGGAAACAGCAAGGCGTTATCATCGCATAAGGAGACATCATGTTTTCACCAATGGATTTTGCGGGGGCCACTCCCTTCAATGACTGGTTCGTTCCCGACACCACGCAGCGCCAGAATCTCGGGCTGCGCGTGAATGCCATGGACCCGTATTGGGGATTTGGCGGGTTTCTTTACATCAAGTCTAACGATGCGCTGGTCAAGGGCAGTCTGGTCGCCTATACGGGGCCGACGATTGCACTGGGCGTGAGGGGTGGCTATCAAGGCATTCTCCTGCCGTCCACCACGCTGCAAGGCTTTCCGTTCGGCGTTTCGATGAACCAAATGGCAAGCGGTACGTTCGGCTGGATTCAGGTCGTCGGTACCGTAGTCTGGAAAACCAGCGCGACGGTTGCGGCGGATGCCAATGTGGCCATTGCCGCAGCGGGCGTTGTCGGGGCATCGGCGGCCGGTAAGCAATTGCTTAACGTCAGAAACCAACTGTCGGCGACGGCAACCAGTACCTTTGTTGTCAACACCACCAACGGCAATGGCATCCTGACGGCGCGGGATGGGTATGACGGCGCGTTCTTGGGCATGGCAATCACCGGAACGGGCATTCCCGCCTCGACGGTCGTTGCCAAGCTGGATCCGGATGGACGGACCATTTACACGGGTTCGGCAATCGGGACCATTGGGGATAAAAACTCCACGGCCAGCGGCTCGATTACCCTTACCGGAACCTTCACGGGTTACGGACAGGGGTACATCAACAATCCGATGGCGCAAGGCGCGATCACGTAACACAACTGGAGGGGCTTCGGCCCCTCCTTTTTTCTAGGAGAACCAATGATCGGAGACCTGCAAGACCGCAAGGACCGTCCCGCCATCGTTCGTTTCGAACGCATTGCCGTCGAGGATATGGCGGCGAGCAAGCGAGAGGGCCGCTACGTTGCAAGAGACGTGGATTTTGCCCTGATTACCCCGCCCTATTCGAAAGACGTGTTCAAGACCAAGGTAACGCAATGGTTCCTGAACATGAAGCAGGACGTACAGAATGACCGTATGCCTGCCGAATGGGAGGACATGTACAAAAAGCACTATCAGCTCTGGCTAAACGGTCAGGAAATTCCGCTCAACGGAAGTCCGATCAGGGGATGGGGCGTCATCTCGCCGGCCCAACAGGAAACGCTTATCAAATTGAATGTGCTGACGGT
>JANLWJ010000450.1:0-4295 GCA_031364455.1 Actinomycetes bacterium
CCAGGCCTAGTGTTTAGTCTCGGAAACCAGAGTGCATTGCCAGCATGGCGGATGCGGAACGCCTTCCGCCACGGAATAAATTGGGGTGGCGGGCTTGGCGCTACCTTAAAGAACCAGATGCCCTCCCCCGCAAGCGGGGGACAAGGGAACACTTGAAGCGCAGCAGGGCTCGGCTGACACGGCGTTCGCGGAGCGATCCGGGGCGGGAGGCCGGGCTAAGACGCGCTACCCGCAAGCGGCCGACTTCATCGGTAACGTGTCCGCGCGTCAGGGTGGGGGTGAATCCCGGAAGATCCACGACAAGCACGCCCCCATCCCATAGCGGCGGACTCTGGTCCATGCCCAAGGATATTGCCCAGAAAATAGAATGCCGTGTCACAGCGAGCATTCAGCATAATAGCGTTGTGCGTGTTCGCGCATGCGACAGGGAGGACTCCAATGACTTACTTCCCAGAATTCCGCGTCGGCCGATTTGTCAGTCGGTTCCTGGTGCGATCATCGGCCATGTTCGTTCTGTTGTTGCTCCCCTTGGTCGCCCGAGCGGGGGAACCCGTCAGGATCGCCTATCTCGCACCCCTCAGCGGGCCGTTCGCACTCGTCTTTGAGGAAAGTCTCAAGCAGTTCCAGGCTGCCGCTGATCTAGTCAATGCCAAAGGCGGGGTCCTCGCAGGCCGCAGGCTCGAAATTGTTGCTTTCGACAACAAGGGTACCCCGCAGGAAACGCTTAGCGTGCTGAAGCGGGTAATCGACCAAGACATCCGCTATGTGGCCGCCACCATATCCAGCGTCGCGCTGGCATTGAGCGACGCAATCGCCAAACACAACGAGCGCAATCCTGAGCGCCGTATCCTGTTTCTCGGCTACGACGCGCGCGAGCCGTCTCTGACCGAAGCCAAATGCAATTTCTGGCATTTCCGCTTTCATCCGCATTCCGACATGCAGTTAGAGGTCCTGACGGACTACATTGCCAGTCAACCCGCGGTGCGCAAGGTCTACTTGCTGAATCAGGATTACGCGTGGGGTCACTCCGTGCGCCGCGCGGCTAAGGAGATGCTCGCGCGCAAACGCACCGATATCCAGATCGTCGGCGACGATCTCATCGCGCTGGGTAAAGTCAAGGATTTCTCCTCCTATGTCACGAAGATCGCTGCTTCCAACGCGGACAGCGTGCTTACCAGCAATTGGGGCAATGACCTCTCGTTGCTGATTCGTGCCAGTCAGGAGTTCGGTCTCAAAGCGCACTTCTACACCACGCACGCGTGGGTGGTAGGGACGCCGGCCGCCATTGGATCCGCGGGGGCCGATCGCGTGAAGACCGTCATGGCTTGGCATATCAATGCGGCGGGCGCCAACTGGGAAGAGCGGATGCTTCACTTCGAGCAAAAGTACATGGCAATCGCGCACATGGATTTCCTGCCGATCTGGCAGACCATAGACATGTTTGCGACCGCCATCGAAAAGGCCCGCAGCGCGGAGCCACTCAAGGTGGCGTATGCGCTCGAAGGAATGGAATACCACGGACCTGCAGGATACTCGTGGATGCGTGCCGAGGATCACCAGATCATGGCCCCGATCTTCATCACCGCACTGGTGAAGGCCGGCACGCCGGGAGTTAAACATGACAATGAGAAAACCGGGCTAGGGTGGGAAACAGTGCTCAAGGTCGAGGCAGAGAAGACCGTCCCGCCAATCCGGTGCCAGATGCAGCGGCCAGCGCCTTGATGCGCATCAGTGAGCCGCGGCACGCTTGAGGGTGTGAGCTTTATCGGACCCGAAGCGCATCCTTATTTTGCGAAACGAGCATGGCGCAGCGCCGGGTCGTACCTGCCTTTCCGACGAGACCGCTCAGGGCAGCACATCAATGAATTGCCTGCAATTCCGCGTCAGCTTGCTGCCGCCAATACTCCATACCCATCTCGCGGTACAGCGCAAGCGCGTGCTGAAGGTGCTCGCGCGCAGCTGTCGTCTCACTGAGCGTGGCGTGCAGCAGACCTAATCCGTGTAGGCAGTGGGCGGATAGCGGGCGCATGCCCAAGGCTTCGGACCGGCGCAGGGCATCGAGATAGGTGTCGCGGACATGGGTTGCTTGATCCCGTGGCGAACCTTTCTGACTTGCGGCAAGCAGATACAGGGCCCACGCTTCGGGCCCCTTTTCCTGGTAGCGTTGGGCAAGCTCCAAGGCCTGCTGTGCCGCCGCGTGAGCGTCCTCGTGCCGACCAGCCAAAAGGTATGCGTTCGACAGTAGCGTGACGCGTAACGGCTGAAAGCGTGTGAGGCCTAGGGCGTCTGCGCGCCCGATAGCGTGCTCGGCGTGCTCGACTCCCTCCTGATGATGCCCGGCAAGAGCATAGGCCAAGCCGAGGGAGGACGCAGTCCACGGGATCTGGATGTCGATCGCATAGATTCGGCACAGCTGAAGCGCTCGCTCGAGCAGCGGGATGGCTTTAGCGGCAGAACCGCACCGTGCGAGCGCATACCCGAAGCCCACGCAGACAAGCGCGATAGCAAACGGATTTCCAGCCGCCTCGGCCCTGCGCAACATGAGATCCCCGTCCGCTATGGCTTCAGCGAACGACCCAACCTCGGCCAGCGAGAACAACAGATAGTGCGGAATTGCCGAGTAGAGACCCTTCGCCACGGCCTTCACGACGGCATCATCCCCGATTTCCAAGGCGGGCCGCCCGACCTCAATCGCCTCCGGATAGTTACCCAGGGTGTGGTGCACTTGCATTAGGAAGAACCGGGCGATGGCGGTTAGCGCCGGCTCCCCGATTTCTTCGGCGAGCGCCAGTGCGCGCCGCCCTGACTCCAATGCCTGCCGCTGTTCGCAACGCTCGATGGAAACGAATGCGTGGTACGCAAGCGCCGAAGCGAGTCTTCTCCGGTCTCCGATTCGCTCGGCCAAAGCAATGGCCCCGGCGATGACTTCGGCAATCCGTTTAAATTGGGCTGCGGGCGTCAACGCCGTACGCAGGTCCAGGCGGATGTCGATTTCGTCAGCGACCAGATTATCGCGGTCTGGCAGGCGCGCGACCGCGTTTAGCGCTAGCTCAAGATAGCGCGCCGCTTCTCGAAATGCCCATCGCGCGGAAGCCTTGTTCGCCGCTTGTCTCAGATAAAGCAGCGCTTTCTCCCACAGCTCGGCGTGCACCGCGTGATGCGCCAGCCGCTCCACCTGTTCATCCAGCCGCTCGGCATGAATCCGCTCGATCTCCACGACGATGTGGGCATGCAACTCCCGCCGCCGCTCCTGCAGGAGACTCCCATGGGCTACGTCGTGGGTAAGCGCGTGTTTGAAGGTGTACTCCAGGTCCGGGAACAGCCGCGCCTCGTACAGATATTCGGCCTCCTGCAAGCGCGCGATCGAACGTCTCAGGTCTGGTTCGGGCAAATCGGCAATTGCCTCCAGCAAGGAAAACGGCACGTCCTTGCCGATCACCGCGGCAGTCTGCAGCAGCCGCTTGTCTTCCGGCAGCAACCGGTCGATGCGCGCGGCAAGCACCGCCTGCACGGTGGCGGGTACCTGGATGTCTTGCAGTGATTTGACGAGCTGGTAGCCGCCCCGATCTCCGGCGAGAGCGTGAGTTTCGAGCAGCGTGCGCACGCTTTCCTCCAGGAAGAAGGGATTGCCCTCGGTGCGGTCGATCAGGATTTGCTTGAGCGGCTCGACGGACTTATCCGGTCCTAACAGGCCGTGCAAGAGCTCCTGTGCGCTCTCGGCGGTGAGCGGATCGAGCCGCAGTTGGGAGTAGTAGGTGCGACTGCCCCAGGGGTGCCCATACTCGGGCCGATAATTGAATAGCAGCAACAGTCTCGCCGCGGGAACGCTGTCCATCATTCCGTTCAGAAACTCCTGGGTTTCTGAATCGATCCAATGCAGATCTTCGAACACCAGGATCAACGGCTGAGCTTGCGCCTCGCGCAGCCACAAACGCTTGAGCGCATCCAGGGTTTGGCGCCGGCGCTGCGGCGGGTCAAGCCGTTGCCACTGATCTTCCACCACGGGCTGATCCAACAGCGCGAGCAGCGGTTGCAGCAGCGGCTCCAGCGCGCGGTCCAAAGTAAGCAGCTTGCCGGTGACTTTCTCACGGATGGCGCGCGCATCGTCGTTGTCTGCAATTTTGAAATAACCCTTGAGCAGATCGATGACCGGCAAGTACGGTGTCGCCTTGCCGTAGGACACCGAACTGGCTTCGACGATAAGCCAGCCTTGGGTACGGTGGGAGTGAGTGAATTCCCAGAACAACCGCGACTTTCCCACACCCGGCTCGCCCACGATTGCAACGACCTGGCCT
>JANLWJ010000451.1:0-2020 GCA_031364455.1 Actinomycetes bacterium
GCAGGCCTACGGCCTCGTCGCGGGGACGGACTACACCGACAAGTTTGGCGGCAACTCGATCAGCTACACCTACATCAACAACGACGACCAGGCGCTGCAGAAGGCCTGCTGGGGTGTGCCCCCGGCCTCGTAACCACCCCACTCCAGGATCGACAGCTCTCCTGGCTCCTGCTCCATCGGTGGTCTGGACGTCCCGGCGTCTGGGGTCTCTTCGACGGCCGGGCTACCGCACCCGGTCAGGATCGTCGCGCCGCCCAGCATCACCGCCCCACCAAGAAAGTTACGACGGCTGAGCGCGTTCTCGATCGGTTCGTTCACGGCGTCCCCTCGGGTTGGTTGGCCCCTGCCTACTCCTCGCAGGAATCCGATGTCAATGGCCAGGACCGAAAGGTGACCTCGTGTCGCATCGGCTCTTGCCATTGCCCATTGCGGCTTGCCCGCCGGCTAGCGCACGATGGCGCTATGACGCTAACTCCCTCTGACTCGCCGGTCAGCACGTCCGCGGCAACCGATGAGCTACGGCTCAGGCGCGAATTGGCCGCGGTCTACCGGCTGGTAGCTCACTTCCGGATGACCGATCTGATCTTCACTCACATCTCACTGCGCCTTCCGGGGCCAGACCACCACTTCCTCATCAACCCGTATGGACTGCTCTTCGATGAGATCACTGCGTCATCCTTGGTGCGCGTCGACCTCGACGGAAACCCGGTCAACGCGCCAGGTGCGCGTGTGAACCCCGCCGGCTTCGTCATTCACTCCGCAATTCATCGTGCCCGAGAGGACGCACTCTGTGTCCTGCACACCCATTCGCGTGCCGGCTGCGCAGTGGCTGCCCTGGAGGAAGGCCTGCTCCCCGTCAACCAGATGACCCTGGAGTTCTACGGCCGCGTTAGCTACCACGACTACGAAGGGATCGCCCTCAATCTCGATGAGCAGAAACGGTTGGCCAACGACCTGGGGGACTACAACGCTCTCATTCTTCGAAACCACGGACTGCTGACCGTTGGTTCAACGGCCGCTCAGGCATTTCTGCGGATGTTCTATCTCGACAAAGCGTGCGAGATTCAGATCGCGGCCGCGGCCGCCGGAACTCTTCGCCTCCCTTCACCGGAGATCTGCGAGTACACGGCGCAGCAGTACGAAGGGACAGTCATCGGGGACTACGGCGACCCCGAGGCGATGGGATTGGCGTGGGCTGCCTTGCTTCGTCTCCTCGAGCGCGTCGCGCCTGGGTACGCCGATTGAACGGCCTCGAGGACGATCTACTCGTGGCAACGCCCAGTTACGTGTTCAAGTTCGACGTGACCACCTGGGGTTTGATCCACCTATCTGCCCCGTATCCCGGTGTGCTGCTGGGCTCGCCCTCTTCCAGGGAGCGGTGTTGGCTCGGACGGTCGGCGTAGTTCTCGCCGGCATCAGTGCGCTGATTGGCTTCGCCTGGCTCCCCTGGTACCCGATTTGGGGCATCATCTTCATCACCATCGCGGTGTTCGTAATCTGGGCTCTAACCGTGCATGGCCGCGACGTCACCAAGTTCAACTAGATACCGCAGAGTGGAGGCGTTCTCGCGCCCTCCAGCCAGAGGACCGGGGCCGGTCAGAACATGAAGGTCTGATGGGCTGAGTCGCAGGGGTTGCCCCGACCGAAGGTGATCTGACCCTCCGTCACATCCGTCACACACCAGAAGACCGTCTTGGTGACTCTCTCCGACGTAGGGTGCCGACACAGCGAATCCGGCGCATTCTCGTGATCGCTGAGCATGCCGATCAACCGGTCCTGCGTTATCGAACCATCCTCCGCAACTGCCGCATTCAGTAGCTCGTGGCCTCGGCGCAGTCGAATGGCCGAAAGCTCTGCATACGCGTGATCGTTCTCGTAGCCGAGCATCGCCTCGCACACGTAGTGGTTCGTGTGTACAAGTATCCCCGCGTTGTCCAGGGTCATCGTGGTCGAGTCGGTCGCTGAACCCTCAATGTTGACCACCTCGCCATCACGGTCGGCGAAGATGGTGTTGTAGGCC
>JANLWJ010000454.1:0-4288 GCA_031364455.1 Actinomycetes bacterium
CGCTCGATGAGCAGGGCGCCGCCGCGTCCACTGACGGGCAGTCAGCCTTGACCGTTCGGAGTCTTTGGAAGGTCTTCGGCCCGCGCGCCGACAAGATCGTCGGCTCGCCAGACGCCGACCTGTCCCGTTCTGAGCTGCTCGCCAAGACCGGCTGTACCGCGGCCGTCCGTGACGTGAGTTTCGACGTCGCACCTGGCGAGGTTTTCGTGGTGATGGGACTCTCGGGATCGGGTAAGTCGACGCTGGTGCGCTGCCTCACAAGGCTGATCGAGCCAACCGCCGGCCAGGTGATGATCGATGGCGAGGACGTCGTTGCGATGTCAGAGTCCCGCCTCCGCGAGCTTCGGCGGCATCAAGTATCGATGGTCTTCCAGCACTTTGGCCTGCACCCCCACCGCAAGGTGATCGACAACGACGCTTACGGGCTCGAGGTCAGGGGTGTCTCGAAGTCCGAACGCCGGTCGCGGGCGCAAGAAATGGTAGACCTCGTCGGACTCTCCGGCAATGAGAACGCCTACCCCGACCAGCTCTCCGGTGGCATGCAACAGCGAGTCGGCCTCGCCAGGGCACTCGCAGTCGACCCCTCTGTGCTGCTCTTCGACGAGCCTTTCTCTGCCCTCGACCCGCTCATTCGTCGCGACATGCAGAACGAGGTAATTCGGCTGCACCACGAGGTGGGCAAGACCATGGTCTTCATCACCCACGATCTCGCGGAGGCGCTAAAGCTCGGAGACCGAATCCTGATCATGCGCGACGGCGCCCTCATCCAGATGGGGACGCCGGCCGAGGTGGTCGGTGCGCCGGCTGACGAGTACGTTCGCGACTTCGTCAGCGAGGTTCCACGCTCCCACGTATTGACCTTGAGCTGGGTGATGCGACCACCGCGTCCTGACGAGGCAATGACTGGTCCTGAGATGGCACCCGGAACGGTCGTCAGAGACGCCGCACGCCGGGTGATCGACTCCGCAGACCCGGTGAAGGTGGTCGAGAACGGGCAGTTGCTCGGGGTAGTCGACCAGGACGACATCTTGCGGGTCATCGTGGCCGAGGAGACGCCATCGTGACGATCGAGCTCGCCGAGCTGGAGCACCCGCTGGAGGAGACCCCACCCCCTCCAGCGGACCAGAGCACGAGCCGGATGCGCTGGATCATCCTCGGTGTTGTGATTGCGGTCTGGGTGATCCTCGGGGTCATCTTCCAGGGCAAGGGGACTCAGGACCTGCCGGTCTCCCAGCTCACCGACTTCCAGGAGTGGCTCAACGAGCTGCGCAACTCCGTCGAGCAAGCGAAGTCCGACGGCAACATTATCTTCCTACCCATCGACTGGATCAGCTCGGCAATTGACTGGGTCTACACCCTGCTTGAGAGAGTCTTCGTCTCCGACTCCAACCGACCTCTCGGTGTGGCACAGATCGGGTGGGCTGGTGTCCTGGCACTCACGGTTTGGCTGGCCTTCGCCATCTCGGGCCTGCGTATCGCGTTCCTGTCCCTGGCCGTTGTGCTCTCGTTCGGCTGGCTCGGGTACTGGGAGGAGAGCATCGAGACACTGATCATCACCGGGATCTCAGTCGTCATCTGCGTGATGATCGGGCTCCCCGCCGGCGTCTGGATGTCACGCAGCAAGCGGGCAAGTGCGGCCATCACGCCAGTGCTCGACACCATGCAGACCATGCCGTCCTTCGCCTACTTGGGACCACTCGTTCTGATCTTCGGGATCGGCCCCCCCGGGGCTGTGATCTCCACCCTGATCTACGCGCTTCCACCCTTGACACGCATCTCGGCCTACGGCCTCCGCACCGTCTCGCCGACCACGGTTGAAGCCACCACCGCTCTCGGCTCCACGTCGCGCCAGCTTCTCACCAAAGTGCAACTCCCCATGGCTCGCCGCACGATCATCGTTGGGCTCAACCAGACGATCATGGCAGCGCTGTCGATGGCCATCATTGCCGCGTTCATCGGGGGCCCCGGCCTCGGCATCGACATCATCCGTTCCCTGAGCGTGCTCAACGTCGGCGTGGCCTTCGTGGCCGGTATGTGCATCGTGCTGATGGCGATCATGCTCGACCGAGCCACGGCTGCAGCCGGTGAGCGGTCCGAGTCGACCGCCCGAAGTAACGTCGATCCCAAGCGCCGGCGGCTGGTTCTTGGCGTCACGGGCGCGGTCACCGCAGTCATCATCTACATCTCGCACAGTGAACTGAACTGGAACGTGTTCCCCGAATCCGAGTGGGGCACCAAGATCGCCGGATGGGTCAACGACCTGACCGATACCATCACCGACGCCATCGGAGGGTTCACCCGATGGCTCAGTGACGCCTTCACAGAGGTCTTCCTCAACCCCCCCGTCGGACTCGACGCCTGGTTCGTTGAGTCGCCCTGGTGGCTGGTGTCCATGGGCATCCTTGCGGTCGGCATCTTGCTCGGTGGGGCCGGCAAGGTGGCGATGCCCCGCTTGGCTGCTGCTACCGCCCTCAGTGCCGCAGCCGTCCTGGCTTCCGGCTACTGGGCGAACGACCCGCTCGACGTCTCCTGGGTTCTCTACTGGGGAGGGGTTCTGGCTCTGCTCATCGGATCTGCCGCCCTCGGTGGCGGGGGTGCCATGATCCCCACAGCGGCCTGCCTTTCACTGATCTTTGCCGTTGGCCTCTGGAACGACTCGATGTCGACACTGACGATGACCCTCGTCGCCACATTTTTCGTGATGATCCTCGGCATCCTTGTCGGCGTGTGGATGGGGCGAAGCCGTCGCGTCGACTCAGCGATACGCCCACTGCTCGACGGGCTGCAGACCATGCCTGCACTGGTCTACCTTGTCCCCGCCCTCGCCCTCTTCCCCGCAGGCCGGTTCCTCGCCATCGTCGCTGCAGTGCTCTACGCGGCCCCGGTCGCCATCAAGATCGCAGCCGACGGGATACGGAGCGTCTCGGCCTCAACGGTCGAGGCTGCTCAGTCACTCGGATCGAGCCGCTGGCAGATGATCGGCAAGGTACAGCTGCCGATGTCGAAGGGCTCGATGGTGCTGTCGGCCAACCAAGGACTGCTCTTCGTCCTCTCGATGGTGGTCATCGGTGGCCTCGTCGGCGGTGGGGGGCTCGGATTCCTCGTCATCAACGGCTTCGCCCAGCGCGAGGACTTCGGCAAGGGACTGGCGGCTGGAATCGCCATCACCGCCCTCGGAATCATGCTCGACCGCATCACCGTCCATACTGCAGCGCGCTACGGACGCGCTGAGAGTGCGTGACCTCAAGCCGCAACTGGGCGGCCCTAAAAAAGGAGATCGAGTGCGAGTAACAAGGAGACGGGTCGGACGCGCGGTAGCGCTTGCCGCAGCAGCCAGCCTGGTGCTCGCCGCCTGTGGTGGCGGCGACATCGAAGAGACCGCCAGCGACGGAGACAGTGCGGCTGCCGACTGTGGTGAGTTCAACGTGGCGATCAACCCATGGGTCGGTTTCGAGGCATCGGCCTACGTCGTCGGCGAGGTGGCGGCCCAGGAGCTTGGCTGCGACGTCAACTACAAGGACCTCAAGGAGGAGATCGCCTGGCAGGGCTTCGGTAGCGGCGAGGTCGACGTCGTTATCGAGAACTGGGGTCACGAAGATCTCAAGAAGGAGTACGTCGAGAAGCAGGAGACCGCCGTCGTCGTGGGAGAGAACGGCAACATCGGCGTCATCGGCTGGTACATCCCGCCGTGGCTCGCCGAGGCCCAGCCCGACATCGTCGAGAACTGGGAGAACCTCAACGACTACGCCAGCGAGTTCTCGACAGCGGAGACTGGTGATAAGGGGCAACTGCTTGACGGCGACCCCTCGTTCGTCACCAACGACGAGGCCCTCATTGAGAACCTTGGTCTCGACTTCGAAGTGGTCTACGCCGGTAGCGAGGCAGCCCTCATCCAGGCGTTCCGCAACGCTGAGGAGAACCAGGAGTGGGTCATCGGATACTTCTACGAGCCGCAGTGGTTCCTCTCCGAGGTGCCGCTCGTCAAGGTCGACCTACCTCCATGGGAGGAAGGCTGCGACGCCGACCCGGCGACAGTCGCCTGCGACTACCCGGAGTACATCCTCGACAAGATCGCTAGCGCCGAGTTCATGGCATCAGGGAGCCCGGCTGCCGATCTCGTGTCGAACTTCACCTGGACCAACGAGGACCAGAACCAGGTGGCGCTCTACATCGCCAACGACGGCATGACCGGCGAGGACGCAGCTCAGAAGTGGATCGATGACAACCCCGACAAGGTGGCGGCCTGGTTGCCCTAACCAACGGCTTCACAACGTGAAAGCTGGCCGGT
>JANLWJ010000377.1:0-7133 GCA_031364455.1 Actinomycetes bacterium
GGCGTCGAGCTGTCGTCGCCGGTCAGAGGGGTCGTGGTGTGGAGCATCCTGCGCGAGCTAGGAGCTGATGGCGTCCGGGCCAGGGTTGTGCAAGACAACGACTTCGCGCGTCACGTCGCACAGTGTGCGCGGGAGCATCCCCGTCTTGAGCCGCTCCTCGACCCGGTGCTGTCGATCTGCGTCTTCCGCTATGTACCAGCTGATGACGTCAACGAGATCGCCGTCGACGCCGCCAACCGCGAGATCCTGCGCCGGCTGGTCCGTGAGACGCGCTTTGTCGTGAGCTCAACGATCGTGCACGGTCAGTTTGCGCTACGGCCCTGCTTCATCAACCCGCGTTCCTCGCTAGCTGACGTCGACGCATTCGTTGACACGGTGATCGCCATCGGTGATGGTCTCGAGCCGAGCACCTAGCACTCAGGTACGGCGTCCTGTGCCACTCTGCTGGGCGTACCAGAATCAGGTGTGGCTGCGGAGTGACCACACGGCGGCGTACGAGTACGGCCTTGGGCTTGAGCGAGACTCGGAGGCCAATGCCCTGTGCCAAGAACGAGCCGAGGCTCACGCCGATTTTGCGGGTGCGCAGGTGGTCTTCCGTGGGGGATGCGAAGACGGCGTTGACGGGAAGGAATCTCGGCCCGAGGCGGCCGGAGGCTTTGTTTCGGATGCACTGGGTCTCTGGGGCCCCTTCGGGTAGGAATCGAGCCCCGGTCGGTCGATTGTCTAGCGGGGTACGCGTAATCTCGGCAGGTGGTCCGTCTTCGAGCGCCCGAGCTCCGGGGACGGGGCTGGCTCAATACCGGTGGACGTCTGCTCAGCCTGAGTGAGTTGCGCGGGAGGTTCGTTCTCCTCGACTTCTGGACCGGGTGCTGCGTCAACTGCCTGCACGTGCTCGACGAGCTCCGACCCCTTGAGAAGAAGTACGCCGACGAGCTTGTCGTCATCGGGGTCCACTCGCCGAAGTTTCCGCACGAGGGGACGCCGGAGGCCGTCATGGCCGCCGTCGAGCGGTACGGGGTCGCACACCCGGTGCTGGACGACCCAGATCTGCAGACCTGGCAGCAGTACGCCGTGCGCGCGTGGCCAACGTTGGTGCTGATCGACCCTGAGGGCTATGTGGTCGCGCAGCACTCCGGAGAGGGCCACGCCCACGCCATCGACATGCTGCTCGAGCACTTGGTCAGCGACTACCAGTCGCGCGGCACGTTTCACCCGGACGTCGCATTCATACCTGACGCTGCCCCCGACGACACCACACTGTGGTTTCCCGCCAAGGCAGTGCTGCTAGCCGATCGCAGCCTGTTGGTCGCTGATGCTGGACACCACTCGCTCGCCCAGCTCGACCCGGCCAGTGGGGCCCTCATCCGGCGCATCGGCACCGGAACGCGCGGTTATCGCCCTGGAGCTGCGAATGCAGCGCAGTTCAGCGAGCCCAACGGCCTCTGTCTGCTCCCACCCGACATTCGCGCCGGCGTCGGATACGACGTCGTCGTTGCCGACACCGTCAACCACGCATTGCGCGGCATCCGACTACGCGACGGATATGTCCGCAACCTCGCCGGCACCGGTAAGCAGTGGATGCAGGGAGACCCTCTGCCCGACCAAGGATTTGCCGACACCACCATGAGCTCACCGTGGGACGTCGTGTGGGTGCCGGCGTGGTCGGAGGTGGCCATCGCCATGGCAGGCAACCACCAGCTGTGGAGCTACGACCCCGTCGCCGGTCGCCTCACACTGCGCGGAGGAACCACCCAAGAGGGCCTCGTCGACGGCGACCTCATGCAGGCCTGGTTCGCGCAGCCGTCCGGCTTCGCGGTCTCCTCTGACGGAGGGACGCTGTGGTTTGTCGACGCCGAGACGTCGGCCTTGCGTCGGGTCACCAACGGTGTCGTCACCACCGAGGTGGGAAGTGGGCTGTTCGACTTCGGACATGTCGACGGTCCAGCGGCCGAGGCGTTGCTGCAACATCCGCTGGCCTGCTGCGTCCTGGCCGACGGTTCGATCGCCATCGCCGACACGTACAACGGAGCGGTTCGCCGCTTCGACCCAGAGACGCGCACGGTCTCGACAGTCGCCGGTGACCTCGCCGAACCCAGTGGGCTGATCCCACTCGGAGAAGAGCTGCTCGTCGTCGAGTCGGCCGCACACCGACTGACCCGGGTGCGACTACCAGCCGAAGCCACCATGGTGAAGGCATCGGACATGCAGTCGCAGCGGCCGGCCGTGTCGCTGCGCCCCGGAACGATAGTGCTAGAGGTGATCTTCACGCCGCCACCTGGACAGAAGCTCGACGATCGGTACGGGCCAGCCGCCCACGTTGTCGTGTCATCCACTCCGGCCGACCTGCTCGAAGATGGAGCGGGCTCGACCGACGCGCTTCGTCGCGTGGTTCGCATCGGGGATGCTGTCGACTCGGCGGTGCTGCACGTGTCGGCGCGTGCGGCGTCCTGCGACGATGGTGATGCGGAGTTCCCGGCCTGCCATGTCCACCAGCAGGACTGGGGTGTCCCGATCGAGGTGAGCGCCGATGGCGCGTCCGAGCTGACCCTCCCCCTCGCCGCCCACTGACCGCGCCACACACCTCACCAACGTGTTAGCTGGTTGGGGCCATACCCCCAATCAGCTCACACAATCCTGGGGTGCGAACCGTTAGAAGGCGGACTCGTCGAGCTCCATGACGTCGAGGTCGGTCGCTTCGAGAACGGCGCGCTCGGCGCTGACGTGCGGTAGCACCTGGCGGCAGAACCACTGGGCGGCAGAGATCTTGCCGCGGTAGAACTCGTGGTCGGACGCGGACACGTCACCTTCCAGGGCGGCCAGCGACGCGGCTGCCTGGCGTAGCAGCAGCCACGCGACAACAACGTCTCCGACGCAGTAGAGCAGCCGCGTCGTATTGAGCCCGGCGCGGTAGATCTGCGAGGCATCAGTCTCCGACGCCATCGTGAAGCCGGCCATCGTTGTGATCATCGCCTGCACATCCTGCAGCGCGGCACCGAGCAGTTGGCGCTCGCGCGCTAATTCGCTGCTTCCACTCATCGCGGCAGCGCCGATCTCTTGGCCCAGTGCCGTGATCGCGCCGAACTGGTTCTTGACCATCTTGCGGAAGAAGAGGTCGAGCCCCTGGATCGCGGTGGTTCCTTCATAGAGCGTGTCGATCTTCGCGTCGCGGATGTACTGCTCTACGGGGTAGTCCTGCAGGTAGCCGGATCCGCCGAAGCACTGCAGCGACTCGGCCAACAGCCCGTACGACTTCTCCGATCCGTACCCCTTCACGATCGGCAGCAGCAGGTCGTTGAGCGCGTGCTCGGCGGCGGCGTCCTCGCCGGTCGCCTCCTTGATCTCGACGGAGTCCTGCACCGAGGCGGCGTAGAGCATCAGCGCCCGCAGTCCCTCGCTGTACGCCTTCTGCGTCATCAGCGACCGGCGGACATCTGGGTGGTGGATCACAGTGACGCGAGGCGCAGCTTTGTCGGAGGCCTGCGTGAGGTCTGGCCCCTGCACCCGGGCCTTGGTGTACTCCAGGGCGTTGAGGTAGCCGGCCGACAGCGTGGCGATCGCCTTGGTGCCGACGAGCATGCGGGCGTACTCGATCACCTTGAACATCTGCGCGATGCCGTCGTGAACGTCGCCCACCAACCACCCGACGGCTGGCTGGCGCTCACCGAACGTCAGCTCGCACGTAGCAGACGCCTTGAGTCCCATCTTGTGCTCGACATTGGTGGCGTAGACGCCGTTGCGCTCCCGCAGCTCCCCGGTCGTCCAGTGGACGTGAAACTTCGGAACGATGAAGAGTGAGAGCCCCTTGGTGCCTGGCCCGGCTCCCTCGGGGCGGGCGAGCACCAGGTGGATGATGTTGTCGGTCATGTCGTGCTCGCCGGACGTGATGAACCGCTTCACTCCGGTGATGTGCCACGAACCGTCCGGCTGCTGGGACGCGGTCGTGCGTCCGGCTCCGACGTCGCTGCCGGCGTCCGGTTCGGTGAGCACCATGGTGGCGCCCCAGCGCTGCTGCGCCCAGACACGCGCCCACTGCTTCTGCTCGTCGGTGCCTAGGTCGTGGATGAGCCGTGCGAAGGCCGGGCCGGTCGAGTACATGTGAATAGCGGGGTTGGCGCCGAGAACCATCTCGGCGATCGCCCATCGCAGCGATGGCGGAACGGGGGTGCCACCGAGTTCGGCGTTGAGGTCGAGGTCGGGCCAGCCGCCTTCGGTGTACGCGTGGAAGGCCTTGGCGAAGTCCTGCGGCATCGTGACGCTGTTCGTCGCTGGATCGAAGACCGGCGGTGTGCGATCTCCAGAAACGAAGGCGTCGGCGAGCGTGGTGGTGGCGAGGTGTTCGACCTCGCGAAGTAGTGAGCGGGCGGTGTCGGCGTCCACCTCGGCGTAGCGTCCGGCGCCCAGGATCTGGTCGCGCCGCAGCACCTCGAAGAGCATGAACTCGATGTCGCGCAGGTTCGCCTGGTAGTGGCCCATGGCCCGGACCTCCCGATGCTACTGACGAGTAACTTCTATGTTACTCGTCGGTAGCCCCGAAGGGGACCTGAAGCCCTCAAGGGCTGAACCTCCGTAGGATCGCCGCCGGGCCGTAACCCTCCCTCCGCGCCACCTTCTGGATGGGGTGGCTCTTCGTCATCGGCCCAGCCCGCTCCTGGGCGGTGCCTATGTGGTCCCGGCCACCGCCGAGCTGCTCAATGCGCGGCCGGCGCAACAGCGTCGTGCCCCGGTGTCCGCCACTCCTGGACACGTCGATGAAGCTCGGGCACCGCGAACAAGACGAAAATGACCGATGCGGACGCTGCGGTGGCCATCAACCCCAACCCGACATCTTGGCGAAGATCGGTGGTGGCGGTCGGCATCACAAGCGGTGCAAGGAATGCCGGTACAGCCACCGCCGCTGCCAGGCGCTGCCAGGTGGCCCCCGCGCCAGTCGCTATTGCGCCGGCAAGAAGGGTGAGGAGAAATGCCGCAAGCGGGACGGCGTAGACCTGGGTTGTGGTCGGCAGCTCGAGGGTGGTCAGCGAGATCACGGCCACTACCGTCGCCGGTAGTGCCGTCCAGCGCATCGCGGTGGCCAATGACACGGGGGCACGTCGCACGGGCGCGGCGATAAGGGGCATTAGCAGGAGGGCGGTCTGCACCACTACACCGAGAATCAGTGGCCACGTCGAGGTATCACCTGATGGTTCTGGTGTAGGGGGTTGCACGAGTGACGCCCACAGGAACCAGTCGCCTCCCTCTCCGATGGGCTTAACACTAATCGGGCCCTGCGAGACGTATGCCGGGCTGATTGACAGGACAGCGAGGGCAAAGGGGAGCGCCCAGGCCAGGGCCCGACGGCCGGTCCATGCGAGCAGGACCACGGCGAGTCCGACGAGCGCAAACTGAACGAGCACGCCGGTCGGGAAGTAGAGGTAGTCGGGCTCAGCTCCGTACCTCTTCGCGCTTGCCAACTCGCCTCGAGCCACGAGTTCGACAATCTGCTGCATCTTCAAAGTTTGAGACAGCTGCAGCTGGAACTGTGCCAGGAGGAAGAGAATGAGTGCCTGGGCGCCGACAGCGGCTACCCACAGCACCAAGACGTCGAGCCATCGGCGCGGGCTGGGAGACACCCCGTTGCGTCGCTCGCCGGTCGACGCGTCGACGTCTGTCGGTGCAGTCATAATTAACTATCGGCACCGGTGACCCCCGGTCTTTAAGGTCACGACGGTGGTTGGGTCCTCAGCAAGCCTTGTACACGTAGTTCTTCGAGCCTGGGGCCGTGACATTCCGGTCGCGCAAGATGATTGACAGCTGGTCGCCCCAGCGCTCGCAGGAGTACTTGAAGTCCTGCGACCGGTACTCGATGACGTACACCTGGTCGCCGTAGTCGGAGGTGTACGCGGTGCACTCTTTGTAGCGACCGCACTCCTCGGCGACGGCGAAATCAAAGCCGGCAGCCTCCCCCCGCGCCGTCTGCCCTGCCGCGTTCTTCTGTCCAATCGCGAGTCCCATGGAGTGCGCATGAGCGATCAACACCTGCGCATAGGCGAATGCTTGGTCGCGGGTCAGTAGCCCGCCGGACCTGGTCCACGAGTCGAGGTTGTCTGGCTCGATGGCCTGGAATCCGGCGTCGGCGCATCCGGTGATCCAGCCATTGACGATGGTCGCGAGAGCGGCGCGTTGCTCGGGGGTGCGGAGGTCGAAGAGGATCTCGCCCCAGTAACTGTCGACGACGTAGCTGCCATTTGCCTTCTTGAGCAGCAGCTCGTCGTGGTTGTTCTTCCACCACTTCACCGCGTCTGGCTGCGTCTGGAACGCATTGACGTAACAAATCGTGTAGTTGTCAGCGAGTGGCGCTTCTGTGCGGTCGCGCGACACGACTGTGACGCCATCGCGCGGGGTGTAGGCGTTGCCGATTTGGTAGTCCCACTTAGCGTTAGCCGTAGGGAGCACTGGGTCAGGGGCGGTGACGGACACCGCCGGGGCGGCGAGCATCGCAACGATCGCTCCTGCAGCCAGGGCGAGCGCGCCGAGGCGAGTGCGCATCACAAGGTCAGCCACCTTTCGGGGTCTCCCTATGCATCGACGCCGTGCCCCCGTCAGCGCTGGGCCTAACGGGTGATCGACGCGCTGGTTGAGGTCAACTCTTACGATGAGACGTTGACCTGCTCGATGGCCACCAAGGTGGTTGAGTCGCTGAAGGAGCGGACTCATGCCACGCGATCCCAACATCCCGGGGGCCTTCGACGTCTACACGGTCGTGGTCCTGCGGCGGCGCGCAGATGCGCCGGAGATGTCCGACGAGGAGCTCGACGTGCTTCAGGCACGCCACCTCGCCTACCGTGCCCAGCTGGTGCGCCGGGGCGTGCTGGTCGTGAACGGGCCATTCGACGAGCAGAGTGACGCGTCGTATCGCGGGATGTCGATGTTCGCCTGCGACCCAGCCGCGGCCGCACACCTGTCCGAGTGTGACCCGTCTGTTGTGGCGGGTCGGCTCGTCTACGACGTGATGAAGTGGTGGATCCGCGCCGGCTCGCTCGCCTTCCCGCTCGCAACCGGCCAGGTTGGCGATCGTCGCTCGATGCCCGACGAGTGACGCGTCACGTCTCGCGCGCCTATCGGAAGACGGAGCGGGTGACGAGAATCGAACTCGC
>JANLWJ010000478.1:0-5385 GCA_031364455.1 Actinomycetes bacterium
CCGAGCTGCACCCCGCTGCGTCCGCGCCGCTGGTAGTCAGCGAAGGCAGCGAGCAGAAGTGCCCGCGCGATACCTCGTCCGCGAAGCTGCTTCTGGACGCCCACGGAGGGCACGAAACCGACCCCTTGCTCCGCACGACGGTTGTCACCGATCAGCAAGCCGACGGGCGTCTCGGCCTGCCAGGCGAACCACCACGCGTCCGGGTCGAACGCTTCGGCGGTTCGCACGTACTCGATGTAGTCGGGCAGCGGCTTCATCTCGCCTTCAAACCCGTGGTGCCCGCTGAACGTGTCGTAGAAGAGGTGGTAAGCCTGCTCGATCACCACGTCGTCGCGCGGGTCAACTTTGCCGATGCGGAAACCCTCCGGAACGACTGGTGCTTCGAGCGCTTCGGCCGCGGAGAACTGACGCTGCATGCGCCAGTAGATCGTCTCGACCGGCAGGCCGGCGCGCGCGTACGCGTCCCGCATCAGGGTCTCGGACTCGTAGAGGTTCGCCGTCAGATGGATCTGGCCCGCTCCTCGCGCCCTGGCCGACTCGATGATGCGGCCAGCGCACGCAGCGACTCCGGCGTCAGCAACGGCTGGCTGCCGTGCCTCGTCGAGCGCGGGATCAATGCAGACGTCGATCCACCCTGACCCGTCGCGTTCGTCGTAACCCTGCCCGTACGCGGTCACCCGGCTATCAGGAGCGACCGCAACGAAGGTGTCGGTGCTCAGGTCGAAGTGCGGGCCGATGAGGTCGTCCCTAATCTCTGCCTCACTCACGTCGGGCTCTCCCAGCACCACCGTGGTGAGCCGCCCCACCAGGTCGACGAGCGCGGGAACGTCGTCAAGGCTGATCGGCCGGATCTCGTGGTCGGGAAGCACCCTTTCCAGGTCGGCGAGTTCCATGCGCACACCCTGTCGGAGGACCCGGTCTTCGTCCAGCAAGTTTCTAGGCCAAGATGGACCCATGACGCAGCCGCAGGACGAGACGCCGAACCGCATCGTGATCGTCGGGCCCGACGGTCAACCCGTCGGAGAGATCCCGGCCCCAGGCGCCGATAGTGGCGACGGCCAGCCGCCCATCACTGAACTCGTCGAACAGCCGGCAAAGGTGATGCGAATCGGCACGATGATCAAGCAGTTGCTGGAAGAGGTGCGCAGTGCACCGCTGGACGAGGCCGGACGCGCTCGGCTGAAGGAGATTCATCGTAGGTCGATCGCTGAGCTCGAGGACGGGCTCGCACCCGAGCTGGTCGATGAGCTCGAACGCATCTCACTGCCGTTCACTGATGAGGGCGTGCCGAGTGAGGCCGAGCTGCGCATCGCTCAGGCCCAGCTGGTCGGCTGGCTCGAGGGGCTCTTCCACGGCATCCAGACGGCGCTCTTCGCCCAGCAGGTATCTGCGCGCGCGCAGTTCGAAGAGATGCGTCGTCGCGCGGCGCTTCCGGCAGGGACCGACGGTGGCGGCATCCCACAGGAGCTAGACCAGAGTCAGCGCACTAGCGGCCCCTACCTCTAACGAGGTGGCGCTGCCTCAGGTTGACGGCGGGGGCACGACCAGGTGGCAGGCCGCCTCGTGGCTGAGGTCCGTGGCGTCAACGCCGATGGGGATGCTCGGTGGCAAGATCACCGGGCTGATCGTCGAACACGCAGCCAGGACGCCGGCGCTCTCGGCCACGCCGTCCCGCACCTCCTGGCAGCGCGGATGGAACCGGCATCCGGACGGGATGTTGGTGGGGTCGGGGGTCTCGCCGGAGAGCACGATCTGTTCGACGCCGTGCATCTCGGGCACCACCGAGAGCAGCGCCCGAGTATAGGGATGCTGGGGGTCTCTCAGCACCTCTTCGGTCGGGCCTTGCTCAACTACGCGTCCGAGGTACATGACCACAATGCGGTCGGCGATGTTCCAGGCGAGCCCGAGGTCGTGCGTCACGACGAGCAGCGTGAGGCCGAGCTCTTCACGTAGCTTGAGCATGAGCGCCAGGATCTCGCCTCGCACCGAGGCGTCCAGGCTGCTGACCGGCTCGTCGGCGATGATCACGTCGGGGTCAAGCGCCAGCGCACCAGCGATCACGACACGTTGTCGTTGCCCACCCGAGAGTTCGTGCGGATAACGCAGGAAGAACCGCTCCGGGGGACGAAGTCCGGCCATCGACAACGCCCGTGCGACGCGTCCGGCCTCGTCGTCCATCCCATGGGTGCGTGGACCTTCGGCCACCGCCTCATACACCGAGTGACGAGGGTTGAGCGAGCCGGTCGGGTCTTGCAGCACCAGCTGCACGTGCTTGCGGTAGCGCTTGAGGGCGCGTCCGGTGTACTCAAGCGGCTCACCGTGAAAGCGAACCTCGCCGGACGCCGGTATCTCGAGGCCAAGGATCGTGCGGGCCAGCGTGGTCTTACCGCAACCAGACTCACCAACCAGAGCGATGATCTCGCCCTTGCGGATGGCCAGGTTCACTCCGTCGACTGCCTTGGCGGTACCCCCCTCACGACCAGAGAAGGTGATGTGGAGATCGTCAACCTCGACCACCATCCCGGTCGACGGGGACTCCTCGGCCGCTGCACTCACTAGACCACCGCTCCTTGATCGACGTGAATGCAGGCCACTTTGCGGGAGGGCCCAACAGATTTCAGGACAACGTCGGCATCAGAGCACTCGTCCGTCGCGATGGGACAGCGTGGGTGGAATGAGCAGCCACTCGGTAGGTCACCGGGAAAGGGTGGGTCGCCAGCGAGCCCACTCGGGGCGTACCGCGACTCGGTGTCGCCGATCGTGGGGAACGCACCCATCAGCGCCCGCGTGTACGGGTGCGCCGGGTGCGCGAACAACTCGCTGGCGATTCCCTGCTCGACAACGCGCCCGGCGTACATGATGGCGATCCGGTCGCAGTTGGACGCGAGCACGGACAGGTCGTGGCTGATGATGAGCATGCCCATCGAACGATCACGCGCGATCGCCTTGAGCAGGTCGAGGATCTGCGCCTGCACCATGACATCGAGTGCAGTTGTAGGCTCGTCGCAGAGCAATACCTTGGGATCGCAGGTGAGCGCGAGGGCGATCATGATGCGCTGCTTCTGACCACCCGAGAGCTGATGCGGGTAGGCGTTCGCATGTCGCGCAGGAAGCCCGACCTGCTCGAGCAGCTCGCGCACCTTCTTGGCAGCGGAAGCCTCAGTTGCGCCCTTCTCGTGAATCAAGATCGGTTCGGCGAGTTGCTTGCCGATTCGCTGGATCGGATTCAACGAGTGCAGGGCCCCCTGGAAGACCACGGCAGCCTCACCCCATCGGACAGCACGCATCCGGTTCCACTTCATCTCGAACACGTTCTCGCCGTCGACGAGCACCTCGCCTTCGACGGTCGCACTCTTAGGGTATAGGCGCAGCACCGTCGAGATCAGCGTCGACTTACCGCACCCGGACTCACCAGCAACACCCACGACCTCACCCGGCTCGACCACTAAGTCGACGCCACGGACAGCCGGCACGGGACCCTCTGCGGGGTGATACGTCAGTGAGACGTCACGCATCTCGAGCGCAGCCACGGCTACTCACTTCCCAGACGCGGATTGAGGACTACTTCCAGGGTTCGACCGATGAGCGTGAATGCCAGCACAACTGCGATGACGCAGAGCCCCGGCGGGAACAGGAACCACCATGCGCCGCGTAGCGCTGCACCCGACTCGTCTGCGCTATCGAGCATGCCTCCCCATGAGATCTCGTTTGGATCTAGCAAACCGAGGAAGCCCAGAACGGTCATGGACAAGATGACGATGGCGACGGTAAGTGTGGTGTTGGCGATGACCAGTGGAGTGACGTTGGGCAGGACGTGTCGCGTCATCTGCTTCCAGTCGCTGTTACCCAGCACCTTGGCACGCTCGATGTATGGGCGTCCCTCAACGCTTAAGGTCTGTGCCCGCACCAGACGTGCCGTCCCCGGCCAGGATGTAACACCTAGGACAACCACCGTGATCAAGAGGCTGGTCTGTCCAAGAACCGCTTGAAGCACGATGACCAGTGGAACGAACGGTAGAACGAGAAACCAGTCGGTCAACCGCTCCATGGCTCCGCCGAAGAGCCCGCGGAAGTGCCCACTTGCGATGCCCACAAGTGTGCCGATAAACATCGCCATCAGCGAAGCAAGGATCCCGATGATCAGTGAGGGTCGGGCCCCCCAGGCAAGCTCGGCGAGCACCGAGCGCCCAAGGTCGTCGGTGCCTAGCCAGTAGTAGAACTCCGAACTTGGAGGGGCCATGTCGTCGTTCGAGAGGTTCGCATTCGGATCGAGCAGGTAGTCGGGAAAGATCAGTGGCGCGGCGAGCGCGACAATGATGAAGAACAGCAAGATGCCCACGCCGAACATGCCGGTGCGATACGTGGCGAAGGTGCGGACGAACTGCAGCATCGCAATCCGTCGGCGCTTCCAGGAGATAGAACGGGAAGAGGCGATTATCGGTTGCTCAAGTTCGGTGGTGCTCATACGCGGATCCTCGGATCGACTGCCGCAATCATGATGTCAGCAATGATGTTGAAGACGATCACCGTGACACTGAAGAGCAGGAAGATCGCCTGCAGCAGCGGGAGGTCTTGAGCCTGGATCGCGTTCCAGCTCAGCAACCCCAACCCGGGGTAGGAGAAGACCGTCTCGACCGTGATGGCACCGCCGAAGACGAAACCGATGCTGAGGAAGACCAGGGTTATGGTCGGCAGCGAGGCATTCGGCACAGCGTGACCGCGCCGAATCGCCCTGTCCATCAGCCCCTTGGCTCGCGCGGTCATCAGGTAGTCCTGGCCCAGCTCGTCCACCATCGAGGCACGCATGATCAGTGAGAAGTCGGCGAGGTAGACGGCAGCAAGCGAACAGGCCGGCAGAACCGTGTGGTAGGCGATGCTGATCACGCCTTCAACGCTCCACGGATCGATCCCAGACCCAATGCTGGAGCCACTCGGGAAGATTCCGGGGAACGGCCCGACACCCGTGGAGAAGACCAGAATCAAGATCAGGCCGAGCCAGAACTCCGGCGTCGCGTAGAAGAAGAGCGTGACCCCGGTGGACACCCTGTCAAACCTGCTACCCCGGTTCCACCCGGCACGGATACCGATCCAGACACCGATCACCGCCGCCAAGAGGGTAGCTGTGCCTAGAAGGATCAGCGTCCAGGGAACAGCCTCGCCGATCACTTCCCACACCGGTTTTCCCTGGATCGTGGAGTACGAGTCGAGCTGAAGTGGGTCCTTCAAGTAGTTGAAGAACTGCTCCCACAGAGGTGCATCGAGCTCCTCGCGAAGCTTCGCGAGGTCGTCTGGGGAGATCTCGCGAGCCCCCTTGTACCGTGCGAGAGGGTCCCCGGGAAGCATCTGGAACATGAAGAAGTTCAAGACCAGCACGAACGCAAGAGT
>JANLWJ010000492.1:0-4301 GCA_031364455.1 Actinomycetes bacterium
TGAGCGGGGCGACCTGGACGCCACCCGTGCCGACCTGATCGAAAGTTACGAGGACACCCTGCTCAACCCCTACCTCGCGGCCGAGCGCGGATACATCGACGCGGTCATCGAGCCATCGGCGACCCGCGTCCAGGTGATGCGGGCGCTCCGGATGCTGCGCACCAAGCGCGCCAACCGGCCACCGAAGAAGCACGGGAACATCCCGCTGTGAGCGGGTCGGAGAACACGCCGGAGACGTCGTCAGTGCCTCCGGGTGCGCTGCCGCTGCTGCGCATAGTGTCCGGAGACCCGACGCCGGACGAGCTCGCGGCCCTGCTCACCGTTCTCGCCGTCCGTAGCTCTGACGGCGGTATCGGTGCGGGGCCGCCCAAACGCTCACTGTGGGCGGCGCGCTCTCGACAGGTGCGCCCCTCCCTTGGACCCGGCACCGGCGCCTGGCGGGCGTCGACGCTGCCCCGATGAGATTCGTCCTTGCCTCGGCCTCGCCGGCCAGGCGGGGCCTCCTGCAGGCTGCCGGGGTCGACCCGGAGGTCATCGTGAGCGGCGTCGACGAGGACGCCGTCTCCGGACCACCAGGCGAGCTCGCCCTGGTGCTCGCCGAGCACAAGGCTCGTACCGTCGCCGATCAGCTCGCCCTCACGACCGACGACGCCAGCTCCGGGCCGATCCTGGTGCTCGGCTGCGATTCAGTCCTAGAGCGCGATGGCGCCGCATTCGGTAAGCCGGTCGACGCTGCGGACGCGGTCGCCCGCTGGCGGGACATGCGTGGGCAGGAGGGCGTGCTCCACACCGGGCACTGCCTGATCGCGCTCGGTCACCGGGGCTCGGGTCACGGCGGTTCAGATCACCGCAGCATCAGCGCACTGGCGTCGGCAACGGTCCGGTTCGGCTCCCCCAGCGACGCCGAGATCGAGGCGTACGTGGCCACCGGAGAGCCGCTGCGCGTTGCCGGCGGCTTCACCCTCGACCGGCTCGGCGGCTGGTTCGTCGACGGAATCGACGGCGACCCTGGCACCGTCCTCGGACTCTCGCTGCCACTGCTCCGGCGGTTGCTCGCCGATCTCGGCATCGAGGTTCCCGCCCTCTGGTCCCGGTGAGCCCATCCGTCAATAGACTGCGCCCGAACCGTCGGTCGCGAGGTGTCCCGCAAGGAGTCGCAGTGCGCAAGGTCCTGATCGCCAACCGTGGCGAGATCGCTGTCCGGGTGGCGCGTGCCTGTCAAGACGCCGGGCTTACCTCGGTTGCGGTCTACGCCGACTCCGACCGTGACGCCCCCCACGTCCGGGCTGCCGACGAGGCATACGCCCTCGACGGTGACACCCCGGGGGCCACGTACCTCGACATGGGCAAGGTGCTCGGGGTCGCCGCGCGGGCCGGCGCCGACGCGGTGCACCCCGGGTACGGCTTCCTTTCCGAGAACGCCGACTTCGCCAGAGCCGTCATGGACGCTGGGCTCACTTGGATCGGACCGCCGCCGGCTGCGATCAGAGCGCTCGGCGACAAGGTGCAGGCTCGACACATCGCTCAAGCAGTCGATGCCCCCCAGGTGGCCGGCACGGCTGACCCGGTGTCTGGACCCGATGAGGTCGTGGCCTTCGCCAAGGAGAACGGCCTGCCCATTGCGATCAAGGCCGCCTTCGGTGGCGGCGGCCGGGGCCTGAAGGTCGTAAAGACGATCGAAGAGATCCCCGAGCTCTACGACTCCGCAGTCCGCGAGGCGGTCACCGCGTTCGGCCGGGGCGAGTGTTTCGTCGAGCGCTACCTCGACCGGCCACGGCACGTCGAGACCCAGTGCCTGGCCGACCAGCACGGCAACGTCGTCGTCGTGTCGACCCGCGACTGCTCGCTGCAGCGTCGCCACCAAAAACTCGTCGAGGAAGCGCCGGCACCGTTCCTGTCCCCCGAGCAGAACACGCAGATCTACCGTGCGTCGAAGGCCATCCTGCTCAAGGCCGGCTACGTCGGTGCCGGCACCTGCGAGTTCCTCGTCGGCCAGGACGGCACCATCTCGTTCCTCGAGGTCAACACCCGACTGCAGGTCGAGCACCCGGTCACCGAAGAAGTCACCGGCATCGACCTCGTCCGCGAGATGTTCCGTATCGCCGACGGCGAAGAGCTCGGCTACGACGACCCAGCGATCCGGGGCCACTCCTTCGAGTTCCGAATCAACGGTGAAGATCCGGGCCGTGGCTTCCTGCCGGCACCAGGCCAGGTCACGGTGTGGAAGCCACCGGCCGGTCCCGGCGTCCGGATCGACGCCGGGGTGGAGCAGGGCTCGGTCATCGGGCAGAGCTTTGACTCGCTCCTCGCCAAGCTCATCGTCACCGGCGCTACCCGCCAGCAGGCCGTCGAGCGGGCTCGACGCGCGCTTGCCGAGTTCGAGGTCGATGGCATGGCAACGGCGCTGCCCTTCCACCGTGCCGTCATGGACGACCCGGCCTTCACCCCTGCCGACCCCGAGCAGCCGTTCGCCGTCCACACCCGCTGGATCGAGACCGAGTTCGACAACACGATCGAGCCGTTCGCGGGAAGCGGGGAGGCACCCGAAGCCGCCGAACGTGAGACCGTCACCGTCGAGGTGGGCGGGAAGCGCCTCGAGGTGACCCTGCCGTCCGGTCTCGGTATTGGCGGCGGCGCCTCAGTTGCGTCAGGCAAGGCAGCTCCCCGACGCTCGGCCAAGCGCGGTTCGGGGGCTGCGGCGTCCGGCGCCAACCTGGCCAGCCCGATGCAGGGCACGATCGTGAAGATCGCCGTTGAAGAGGGCCAACGGGTCGAGGCAGGCGAGCTCATCGTCGTCCTGGAGGCGATGAAGATGGAGCAGCCGCTCAACGCGCACAAGGCAGGGACGATCACCGGGCTCGCCGCCGAGATCGGTCAGACGCTCGCCGCCGGTGCCACGATCTGCACGATCGCCGACTAGCTCGCTGGCCGAGGAGGTGCCATGGGCGTCGACTGGCCAGAGTTGGCGATCGGCCAGCTCGACTGGCACTGGAACTACCAGCTGCGCCCCCGCCTGGTCGCCTTGAGCGATCACGAGTACCACTGGGAGCCGGTCGGCAACTGCTGGAGCATCTGTCCGGCGCAGTCATCGACATCAGTTCAACTGTGGGGCAGCGGGCCGTTCCGCATGGAGCAGGCGGAGGGAGACCCAGACCCAGCGCCGGTCACGACCATCGCCTGGCGCATCGCCCACATCATCGTCGAGGTCTTCGGCGAACGGGTGCACTCGCACTTCGGCGGGCCAGCGGTGACACTCGGCGACTTCGCGTTCGCCGGGACAGCTGACGAGGCGCTCGCCCAGCTCGACGCAGCCCATGCCGCATGGTCCGAGGGCGCCCGAGCTCTTGGTGCCGACGGCATGGCACGCCCTTGCGGTCCCGCCGAGGGGCCGTTCGCCGCGATGCCCCTGGCCGGCCTGGTCCTGCACATCAACCGCGAGGTGATCCACCACGGCGCGGAGATCGCCCTGCTGCGTGACCTGTACCGGCACCAGCCGGGCCTTGCCACTGAGCGCTAGAGGGAGGACCGTGACCTCGACAGCCCGCACGAGCGGTCAGTCCGAACGGCGAGGTGATCCGATGTACGCAATGGCCATCCCAGTTCTTCCCGACAAGGTCGATACCTGGCGCGCATGGGCGGCCGAACTCCGTGGCCCGCGTCGGGCTGAGTTCGAGGCTTTCAACGCCCGCTACGAACTCACCGCGCACAAAGCTTGGGCCCAATTCAATCCCGACGGCAGTGTCCTGGCCATCGTTGTCGTGGACGGACCCGGCCAAGACGGGTTCATGGCAGCCATGGCACAGTCGAACGACCCCTTCGACCAGTGGTTCTTTGGCACGGTGGCCGACGTGCACGGCATGGACGCGTCCTCACCACCGCCGCCCCCGCCGGAGCAGATTCTCTAGGCCTGGCGCGCGGAAGGGATCCTGATGGCGGTCCAGCTCAACCACACCATCGTGTCGGTGCGCGACAAGCGCGAGTCGGCCGCATTCGTCAGCGGTCTGCTCGGCCTCGCGCCACCGACGACCTTCGGTTCGTTTCTCGTGGTCGATGTTGACAACGGTGTGTCGTTGGACTTCTACGAGGTGCAGGACGCCGTCCATCCTCAGCACTACGCGTTCCTGGTGGGTGAGACCGAGTTCGACGAGACCTTCGGGCGCATACGAGAACTCGGCCTGCCCTACTGGGCCGATCCCGGGCAGGAGCGTGGCGGCGAGATCAACACCAACGACGGCGGACGCGGGCTCTACTGGGAAGAACCGAGCGGGCATCTCCTTGAGATCATCACCCGGCCATACGGC
>JANLWJ010000502.1:0-2273 GCA_031364455.1 Actinomycetes bacterium
CGGCCGAAGCGGCCGATGTAGGGCAAACCGTCGGGGGTGACCGGCCTCAGGCCGAACCACGGCTTAATGCCGGCGAAGTCCGCCGCGGTGAAGTCGGGGAAGTAATGCGGCACCGCGTCAATAATCTGCTGCACGCGCTCCAGCCGGATCCGGTCGTTGATCCCGCTGATCTCCATCGTCCCGCCAAAACGCAGTTTGTCGCCCATCGGCGTCGCCGCCACGCGACGCTCGGTGAGGATCAGCGACTTCGTGAGCTGGAAGCGCGGCTTCTCGATGGTGAGACTATAGCCCTTGCCCGCCTGCAACGGGATCCGGATGTCCAGGCCCCTGACCATATCCGGCGACCACGAACCGGCCGCGAGCACGAATTCATCCGCCTTCAACTCGCCCGCCGAAGTTTGCACGGCCGACACGCGGCCACCCTCCGTGCGCCAACCCGTCACGCGGGTACTCCAGCGGAAATTCACGCCCTTCCGCTTCAGCAGCGCGATCAACGCCGGCATGAACTTGCGCGGCGTGAGATGCGCATCGATTGGAAAATACACCGATCCGACGACGTCCATTCGCGCGCCCGGCTCGAGCGCCGCCGTTTGCTTTGCGTCCAAGACCTGGGCCTTGATGCCGAGCTCGTTCGCGAGCTTCGCGAGGCCATGCGCTTCGTGATCGAGACCCTCCTGGGTTTTACAGAGGTTGAGCAGACCTTCCCTTTTCAGCTCAAAGGCATCGCCGGAAAGCTCGGAGAGCTCGACAAAAAGCCTCCGGCCGGCGACGCAAAGATCCCGCAGCACAGGTGCGGCGCGCCGCGTGTGCTCCGGCGTGCAAGACCGGGCAAACAGCCAACCCCAACGCATCAGGTCGGCGTTGAGCCGGGGCTTGATGTAGAATGGGCTGCGCGAGCTGAGCATCCACTTCAGTCCCTTCCAGACCATGCCCGGCGCCGCCAAGGGCACGACGTGGCTGGGGGAGATGTAACCGGCGCTCCCTTGCGCACATGAATCGGCCCCCTCCTCGTTGCGCTCGACCACCGTCACATTCCAGCCGTCTTGGGCGAGAGAATAGGCCGTGGAAAGACCGACAATGCCACCACCGCAAATGACGACGGATTTCGTCGCCGCCATTCGCAAGATAGCTCCGGCGGAATGTCGAAAGACCGTGGTGATGGATCCCGGACCCTGGAGTCGGCTCTCGTGGTTCATCGTTGGACTGTCAAGGGCGTTGCGCCGATCCCCCAGCAGAACGGATCCCGCGGATCCAGCAGCAGCGTGGACTCAGCGGTGACATACGCCGTGCCCGTGATCGTCGGGGCCACCTCGCCTTTGACGCGATCCAGCCAGCGAAACTGCGCGGTGAAAGTGCTGCCGATGACGCTCTCCTGTACCCACTCTTCATTTTCCGCCAGCTTTCCGTCGGCCGCCAGGCAAGCGATTTTCGCGCTCGTCCCTGTACCGCAAGGCGAACGATCGTACGCCAGTCCCGGACACAGGACAAAATTCCGGCTGTGCGCGCCCGCGGTCGGTGAGGCCGCAAAGAGTTCCACGTGGTCCACCTCGGGAAAGCCCTGCGCGTTGACCGCCTTCAAGACCCGCACGGTGTAATCCATGAGCTGACTGAGCTGCGCGAGGCCGAGGGTCAGCCCGTGTTGCTCAACGAGGAAGAACCAGTTGCCGCCCCAGGCCACATCGCCTTGCACCTTGCCGAGCCCGGGAACGTCAAGCGTCACGTCCTTGGCCTTGCGGTAGCTGGCGACGTTGCTGACGGAGACCTCGCCGTTGGCGTGCAGTTCTGCCCCCACCACGCCCACCGGGGTATCGATCTTGACCAGGCCGGGAGAAATCCGGCGGAGATGCGCCAGTGAAGCCACCAAGCCAATCGTGCCGTGACCGCACATCCCGAGAGGGCCGGCGTTGTTGAAGTAGATGACGCCAAAATCGCAGCCCGGCGCATGGGGCGGCACCAGCAGGGCGCCCACGACTGGGTCGGACCCGCGCGGTTCACCGACGATGGCGGTGCGCCAGGCGTCGAATTTCTCGCGGAACCGCCCCACCCGCTCCGTCAGCGGCCCGGTGCCGAGGTCCGGCCCGCCCTCGAGCACGACCCGCGTGGGCTCACCCCCCGTGTGGGAGTCGATGACGCGGATGCGCTGGGGACCGGGCATGGGGGAATTGCAGGGGCGGCGGGGCAAAAAGCAATGGCGGGTTGGTTGTAGGGCGGGCTCGCTGATCCCGCCAGACCGATAGTCGGCGAAGGCGGCCCGCCATCAGACCCGACGTTAT
>JANLWJ010000520.1:0-3339 GCA_031364455.1 Actinomycetes bacterium
GTTGCCAAGTCTGAGCGCGGATACCGCGTGCTGAAGGCTGCGTTCAAGGAGCGGACGGTCGAGAAGATCTATCACGCCGTCGTCCAGGGACACCCCGACCCGAGCAGAGGCACGGTGGACGCACCGATCGGGCGTCACCCCAAGGATGACTGGCGCTGGGCGGTCACGTCCGCCGGCAAGGAGAGCGTGACGCACTACGAGACGCTCGAAGCGTTTCGTGCGGCAAGCCTGCTCATGATCCAATTGGAGACTGGACGTACGCACCAGATCCGGGTGCACATGAGCGCGATCCGGCATCCGTGTGTGGGCGACCTCACCTACGGTGCAGACCCGACGCTCTCAACGCGCCTGGGCCTGACGCGGCAATGGCTGCATGCGCGCGAGCTTGCTTTCGCTCACCCGTCTTCCGGCGAGCAGGTGCGCTTCACCTCGCCGTACCCGGACGACCTCAAGCAAGCGCTCGTGGTGCTGCGCGAGGAGTAGGGCGAACGAAAACGGGGCGGCGACGCTTAGGTCGGGGCAGGTTCGAGGTACGCCCAGGGCTCGGTGGTGAACCTTCGACCCACCGGAGTTGTCCACTCGAGGGAACCGTCGGGGCGATGCTCGACACTCCAGCCGGGGGAGTGTTTGACACGGTGGTGATGGCGGCAAAGCGCCGCCAGGTTCGCCGCTTCGGTGGCGCCTTCGGGCCAGGCAACCGTGTGGTTGAGGTCGGTACCGGTGCTTCCGCCGACGGCTGAGCGGCGGCAGCCGGGGAACCGGCAAGTCACGTCGCGCGCTCGCACCGCACGCTCGAGACGGGGAGAAGGACGGTACTGCCGCTCGGCACTGTCGACGAGTGCCCCTGAGGTGTCGTCCACCAGGAGCCGGCGCCAGGTGGCGGGGGATCCACATCCACCAGATGCGAGCTCGCGTGCCTCGGACGCGGTGATCGGACCGAGGCCGGGCACGAACCCAGGCTCGGCTCCGTTGTCGAGGAGTGTGTCAACGGGGACAACCACCTGTACGTGCACCTGTGGGGGCTCGGCGCGACCGACGAGCAGGTCGAAGCGGGCGTCTGCCCGTCGCTGGTCCATGGTGCGTACATCGTCTGAGCTCGCAGCGTGAGCGACGCTGTTGACCGTGTCGTAGATCTGTCGAGCCTGGATGCTGGGGAGGATCGCCGTCAGTTCGGAGACTCCATCAGCAAGCGGGGTCAACATCACCCTGCGGTCTGCGATCGCTCGGTGGCGACGAATCTCCGCTGCGCCAGGATCGGCTGCGATCACGCGACGCGCCAGCCATACGCGGATTTGGGTGGTGGTTCGGGTCGATGCGTACTCGGCGGCGGCGTCTGCGAGGGAGTCGGCGAAGACCGGATCGACGTCGCGCAAGCCCTCAGTAATGACGGAGACTTTGCGCTCATCCACGTGACCTGACGACCAGGCACTCATGAGTGAGGGCAGGTCTGCCGCGGCGCAGGCGATGCCGTATCGACGGGTGGCGACTGCCTTGGTGCAGGTGAGCGTCACCGCAAGCTCGTCGGCGACGAACTCGGTACGGCACTCACTGGACCAAAGCGGACGCCCCAGCTGCTGCTCTTCGAGACGGTCAGCGTGCTCGGCCCTTCGTGCCATCTCGGACATCGCCGTTGCCTGACGCGCCATAAGCATCTGGGCTGCTTGCTCGCAGTCCACGAGCTCAGCGCGCAGGGATGCGTCTGCCACCTCCGCAATGTCAGCCATGTCCGCGAGCAGGCCAAAGACCTGATGCGCAAGAGATGCTGCGGTCGAGTTCATGTACCGCACTCTTCCATCTGGGTCTGACAGTCATCCCGTCCGTTGCCGTTTTGTCCACACTGCAAGAGTTTGCGTGCAGTCTGGGCGAGTCAGCCCTCTGGGCCATCCGACGCGGAGGGCCGGTTGAGCCGCGCGAGCAGGTAGATCCCTGCGGCGACCGCTCCGCCAACCAGGAGAAGAACCAGGAGGAAGGCCAGGACGATACGCACGTCAGCCCCCTTCGTCGGTGGGTGCTGGTCGGCGGGCCAGGCGGACCGCCAAGAAGATGCCTGCGAAGAGCCCGCCGAAGAGCAGCAGCAGGACGACCAGTTCAAACACTCCGATATCGAACATCCGAAAAACCCACTTTCCTAGAGACTGCCGAACATGGCGACGAGGAGAAGGCCGCCGACGAGGAGGATGGCTCCAGAGCCGAGCGCGGTGGCAACCCACTTCTCACCCCTGGTCCAGGCCGGTGAGAGCCAGGCGCAGACCAGACCGGCCAATGGCCCGATGATCGGAATGAGAAAGGTCCCGACGACCAGGAGCAGGACGGCCATGATCTCCAGCGGGCCCCAGGCGCTTCGGGCGGCTGTCGGCGGTGCCGGTGCCTGCGCTGTGTGCTCGCCGTCCTCGCTGGCGACGATCTCGGCTGGGTCCCCGAGTCGGTCGATGGCTGCGAGGACGGACGCCTCCGTCGCGGCAGGGGCGAGCGAGACCGCCTCCAGATGCTCACGCAGCTGGTCGAGTAGCTCGATCCGTCGGTCAGGCGGCAGTCCGCGCGCGGCGGCGCCCACCCGCCCGATGTAGCTGTCGATCGCACCGGCTCCGGGTAGGTCGGTCTGGGTCATGTCCATCAGGTCCCCTCGGTGATGAGTGTGTCGACGGCGTCGCGAAAGCTGATCCACTCTTGGGCGAACGCGCCTAGCGCCACGCGTCCGGAGTCGGTGATGCGGTAGTAGCGGCGCGGTGGCCCGGCATCGGACTCGCGCCAGGTAGTGGCCACGAGGCCCTCGCGGCGCAGCCTGGAGAGCAGCGGATAGAGGGTGCCCTCGCTGGTGACGAGCGCCTCGACCTGTCCGAGGTCACGCACGAGGTCGACGGCGTACCGCTCCTCGCCTGCGACCAGGGCCAGGACGCAGTACTCGAGGGCTCCGCGGCGCAGCTGGGTCAGGCTCGCACGCTGCTCGTCTGCTCCCATGCGACACAAGGTACCAGGCAAGGCACGTTGCCGGGTCGGTTTCGCGAACGTTTCCCACCGGTCGCAGGATGGACCCATGACCACAGCGACGACCGACACCTTCACCATCGGCGGCGACCTGCCGATCCACCGACTCGGCTACGGAGCCATGCAGATCACCGGGAAGGGGATCTGGGGTCCTCCCGCCGATCACGATGGCGCGCTTGCGGTGCTGCGCCGGGCCGTCGAGCTGGGCGTCGACTTCATCGACACCGCCGACTCCTACGGCCCGGCGGTCAGCGAGGAACTGATCCGTGAGGCGCTGCATCCCTACGACTCGGTGGTGGTCGCCACCAAGGGCGGCCTGACGCGCACCGGCCCCAACAAATGGCCGCCGCTGGG